>CAIVOW010000048.1 GCA_903907665.1 uncultured Actinomycetes bacterium
AGGATTCTCCGGTCTGGGGGTTAACGCTTTTGAATGTGCTCACTCACCCAAAATACAGCCTTTACGCATAAAAGTAATTTTTCGGGAAAAATAAAGCCGATTTAACTCATTTGGTGCTTTATTTTCCCGGCTTTTTGGCTCATCCTTTTCTTTAGATTCACCGAATTGCTCGACCATTACTTATCTAGCAGTTATCTAGCAGTTATCTATTTCAATGTCGAAAGGATGTATATCGTGACAGACCATCAATCTAATACCGCCGAAGAGAGCCGTTTAGGTGCTCTTGGATATCGCCAAGAACTTTCTCGAGTTCTGAGTAAGTTCGATAGCTTCAGCGTTGCATTCACATATCTCTCACCAATGGTGGGTATTTATTCGCTCTTTGTTCTTGGTGCTGGAAGCGGCGGACCTCGCTATATCTGGCTCATGCTTGTTCCAGTAATTGGAATGTATTTTGTCGCAATGATCTTTGCCGAGCTAGGTAGCCATTACCCGGTATCAGGGGCGTTGTATCAGTATGCTAAAAATTCGGTCGGTAAGAAATATGGATGGTGGGTCGGCTGGTTCTATTCAGTCGCACTTCTAGTAACAGTTGCAGCGGTCGATACTGGCGTAGTTCCTTATCTCGCCGGGCTTTTGAATGACTGGTTCAAGATGACACTAGATCCATCAAAGCATTCGACAATCCTAATGCTTACTCTCATACTGCTTGCGGTTCAGACATTCTTGAATGTTACTGGCGCAAAAATGATGGGACGAGTTGCTTCTATCGGCTCTTATGTTGAAATCTTTGGCACAATTGGAATCGCACTGATTCTTGCTGCTGCAGGATTCCACCACGGATTTGGTTTCCTCTTCACAACCCAAGGAGCTGAAAATGTCGCAACTAACTCACTTGGCGTTGGCTTCGGGGGTCATTGGTGGTTAGGTGCAGCGCTTATCGCTGTAATGGCACCTGCATTTATTTTCTACGGATTTGAATCTGCTGGTGACGTGGCTGAAGAAACAGTAAACGCTTCACGTCAAGTTCCTCGCGCGATGCGTCAGGCACTTGTTGCTGGAGCCGTTACATCATTTGTTTTGGTTGCTGCCCTCTTGCTTGCAATTCCAAATGATCCGAAGAGCTATAAATTGGCTACTTCATTTGATGGTGGAATTCCATTTATTCTGCAATCTGCAATTCACTCAAAGGCGCTAAAAGATATCTTGTTGCTTGCGGTGATTTTCGCATTTTTCTCATGTGGATCATCAATTCTAGGCGCAAGCTCACGCATGCTCTATTCATATGCCCGTGATGGCGCCACACCTGCATCATCCATGCTTTCAAAGGTATCAACTCGCTTCCACACACCAGTAAACGCTCTGCTCGTTGGTGCGCTCGTTCCTTTGATCTTCACATTGCTTGTAAATGTCACGCCAAGCAAAGACATAAAGATTCTCTTTATGACTTATCCAGCTCACGTTTCTGCCCTAACGTCGCTAGTTTCATTCGGCGTAAGTGGTATTTACTTGGCTTTCTTGCTGACAGTTCTTGGTGCGCTAATCGCTCGCCGTCGCGGATGGACAGCTACGGGTCATTACACACTTGGCAGCAAGGGCATGATGATCAACATTGTGGCCCTGGCATATCTAGTCATCATGTTTATTAATTTGGTGGCTCCGACAGGTCTTTCTAGCCCACGAGGCGCCCTCTTCAATCTAGATTGGGTTACTTTGATGGTTATTGCCGTGTTGGCCATAATTGGAGCGGTCGTTTACCAATTGGCTCCGGGGAACAAAAAGAAATAAGAGGAAATAAGAAGAAATAAAGATAGTTAAGAGCGCGCGCTCGCCTCAGAGGCCTAGTACTTGCTAGGTTTAAGAGGTGGGCGCGCTTTCTGATTTAATCATCGCTGATTTCTCGCGAGTACTAGCTGGCCCTTATGCCACGATGATGTTGGCAGATTTCGGCGCAGAAGTAATTAAAATCGAGCGACCCAAGACTGGCGATGACACTCGCTCATGGGGTCCACCATTTGATGCCGATGGAATATCTACCTACTTTCAATCCATTAATCGCAACAAATCTGGAATAACCGCCGACCTTCATACACAAGAAGGTATTAACAAAGCACGTGAGATCATTAGAAAAAGTTCTATTGTAATTGAGAATTTCGCTCCTGGAACGATGGAAGAATTTGGTTTTGGTTATGAAGAGTTAGCGAAAGAAAATCCTTCACTTATTTACCTTTCAATATCAGGATTCGGCAATCACGAGAACGCACGTCAATTACCTGGATATGACTTATTAGTCCAAGGCATGAGTGGACTTATGAGTATCACTGGTGAAGATTCAGCGCATCCTACGAAAGTAGGCGTGGCATTGGTCGATGTTATTGCTGGGTTACATTCTGCGCTAGCAATTACAACCGCGCTCCATCACCGTGATAAAACAGGCTTGGGCCAAAAGATTGAGATTAATCTGATGAGTTCTGCTTTATCTGCAATGGTAAATCAAACGACTGCGTACGCTGGCGCTGGGATAGTGCCAGTAGCTCTTGGAAATGCTCATCCAAGCATTGCGCCGTATGAATCTTTCGCGGCAAAAGATGGGCATCTGATCATTGCAGTTGGTAATGATAAGCAATTTTCTGCGCTGGTAAATATTCTGGGCTTACAACCAGATATTCGTTTTTCAACTAATACCGAGAGAGTAAAAAATAGAGAAGTGCTACACACACTAATTTCACAAGCACTTTCCTCAAGAACTGTTGCTACGGCTAGTGCAGAATTAATGGCTGCTGGGGTGCCGGCCGGACCAATCAATTCGATTAAGGGCGCCATTGAAACAGCAGTAAAACTTGGATTAAACCCAATCATCGATATTGATGGAAGTAAGACGATTGCAAATCCAATTAATTTTTCAGTAACGCCCGTGGAATACAGGGCAGCTCCACCCTCACTTGGGCAGGATGATTAACGGAACGAAGAAATTCCAGTAAGTGCTTGACCAATAACTAATTGATGAATCTCGTGGGTTCCCTCATATGTGAGAACTGATTCAAGATTAACCATATGTCGGAATATTGAATATTCGGTAGTAATTCCTGCTCCTCCGAGTATGGAACGGCAGCTTCGCGCAATTTCTAAAGCGGTGTTTGCATTGTTGAATTTACCCATACTAATTTGCTCAGCAGTAACTTCATTTGCGTCTTTTAATTTTCCAATATGTAGGGCCAATAACATTGCTGTCGAGAGGTCGGTTGCCATTGTCGAGAGTTTGCCTTGAGTCAACTGGTGCTTGGCAATTGGACCATCAAATTGTTCGCGTGTAGCGGCATAAGCCAGGGCTGTTTCAAATGAATCTCGAGCAGCGCCGACTGTTCCAAAGATAATCCCGAAGCGAGCCTCGGCCAAGCACATCAATGGTGCGCGAAGGCTGGTTGCAAGCGGCAATCGTGCGCTATCTGGAAGTCGCACATTGTCGAAAACTAGTTCGGCAGTTAATGAAGCCCGCAGCGATAGTTTGTGTTTAATTAGATTTGCCTTAAATCCTGGTGTACTTGTTGCAACTACAAAGCCGCGAATACCTTCTTCAGTTTGGGCCCAAATGACGGCTACATCTGCAACTGTTCCATTTGTAATCCACATCTTTGTGCCATTGAGAATCCAATCATCGCCATCGCGTTTTGCGTTCGTCAGCATCCCGCTTGGGTTTGAACCAAAATCAGCTTCAGTAAGCCCAAAGCAACCTATCACTTGGCCTTTAGCCATACGTGGAAGCCATTCTTGTTTCTGCTCCTCTGAGCCATACTCATGAATAGCAAACATTGCTAGTGATCCTTGAACGGATACCAAAGAGCGTATTCCAGAATCTCCTGCTTCTAATTCCATGTTAGCTAGACCATATGATGTGGCATCTGTGCCTGCGCACCCATAACCCTGCAGGTGCATCCCAAGTAATCCGATAGATCCAAGTTCTAGCGCCAACTCGCGAGCAGGTAGTTCACCACTTTCAAACCATTGCGCGATATCTGGCTTGATTCGATCATTAACGTATTGGCGAGTAACGGCTTGAATGGCTCGTTGTTCATCGTTGAGTTCGCGCTCAACTTTAATTAAATCAAATGGATGTTGTGTCGTCACTTTAGCCTACAAACTCTCTGTCATATTTCTGACTTAGATCGTGCCCACACTGAGTATTAGATTGATCAGCAGTGCAGTCATCACAGAGCAAAATTAATTTATGGCAAGCCTGGTTAGCGCAATTCCTGAAAAGCTTGGTCTTACCGCCACAATTTTCACATTCACCAATAATTTCAGGATTAACACTGAAATCCTGAACCATCCGATTATCAAATATATATAGCGAACCATCCCATAGTCCGTCATTGCCATACTTTTCACCGTAGCGAACGATGCCGCCCTTAATTTGATAGACCTCTTTGAATCCGCGGTTCACCATCACTGCTGAAAGAATCTCACAGCGAATGCCGCCCGTGCAATAAGTGACGATCGGCTTATCCTTGAGATGATCGTATTTCCCAGATTCGATTTCTCCGACAAAGTCGTGGGAAGTCTCAACGTCAGGAACTATCGCACCTCTAAATTTTCCAATTTTTGATTCAAAGGCATTTCGACCATCAAAGAAGACGACTTCATCGCCGCGTTCTTCAACGAGCGCGTTCACTTCTTCAGGGCGTAAGTGCTTTCCACCATTAATGATGCCATTTTCATCAACTTTAATTTCAGTAGGGCTAGCAAATGCCACGAGCTCTTTTTTCACTCGAACGCTCAGACGAGGGAATTCAGTTCCCGTACCTTGCGACCACTTAAAATCAATTTTCTTAAAACCAGGATAGAGCCGCGTTTGACGGATATATTTCCGCAATTTATCCATATCGCCACCTAAAGTGCCATTGATTCCATTCTCTGAAATCAAAATTCGCCCTTTTAAGTTTAAGTTCTCACATAAGTTTTGCTGCCACATTTTGAGTGCCAGCGGTTCTGCTATGGGCGTGAAGCCATAGAAGAGGATGACTTTCTGGAGATCCATACCCATATTCTAGAGGTGAATTGTCTAGAGGTGAATTCACAGCATTTTCTACCTCGTCTTAATGCTCAATTACTGACAGAATCTGAATTATGAAGCGCAGGATTGCGATTGGGTTGGTGGTTGCAACTGTTCTCGCGACACCTTTTTCTGTTTTTTCTCAGCAGGTAACCCTGGCGGATGACTCGCAAGTCACGGAGGCGCCTACTTTGCCTTCTACTTCGCTAGTTGCACTTCCGTCCTTAGTTGACGATCCAGTTCCGGCAAACGTAACACCTTCACTATCCAATATTTCCGCTGATCGCCCAAAGCCATATAAAGACCGATGACATGCCCAGCAGGATATGAGTAAATCCGAGTCATCGTGTATTTATGGAAACCTAAATATACCTATCTGATACACCAGTCTCAACGGTTAATTCCGCTACATGTTTACAAACTCACTTAGATAGCATTGAAGCCTGCGCAACTCCCTATGCGAAAGCAGTTTCACCAAACTGGTTAGCCGAAGAGCATCACGTGGCAACCATCGAGGGTATTACCTGGGTAGATCCGACTCCTTGGATTTGTTCAACTAATCCGTGCTCACCACTCTCTGGCAAATACGTCATTTATGTGGATGGCGGACATCTAACAGCAACTTTCGCATGGACACTCGAAAAGCCACTTTGGACGGAGCTGACTGCCACCCCTTAGAATTTCCCTATTATGAAAATCCTTGCCATTCAAAATGATCGTACTGATCCGCCACATTTAGTTGGGCAATGGCTAGAAGAAATTGGTTTTGAATTAGTTGTTATTAAGGCTTTCGACGGTGAAAAAGTTCCATCAACGGTACCTAATTCAATTCATGCAATCATTCCGCTGGGTGGATCTATGGGTGCACTCGACGATCATATTGCACCTTGGTTGGCTGACGAGCGCCAACTGTTGGCTGACGCAGTCGCCAGAGACATTCCAATTTTTGCAATTTGCCTTGGCGCCCAATTATTGGCTGAGGCACTTGGTGGCAAAGTTTCTAGGGCCCCAATAGGCGAGATAGGTATCTATTCAATTTCACCTAACGAAGCTGCGAAGAGTGATCCAATCTTCAATGTAGCCAGTGAAGTACTTGTTACGCAGTGGCACGAAGATCAAGTAACTCAACTTCCAATCGGCGCAGTCACACTGGCATCGAGTGCGCTTTGTCCTAATCAAGTTTTTCGTATCGGTAAGAAAACGTATGCAACTCAATTTCACCCAGAAGTGGATAGTTCTATCATTCAACTTTGGGAGCAAGATGCAGATAATGCATTTCTTGAGTCTGGGAAAAGCTCGGTTGAAGATGAAGTGCGCAGTGCAGAAGCCGAACTTATTCGCGTCTGGAAGCCCGTCATACAGGGCTGGGGAACTCTGATTCAAAACTAGTTTCTAGTGCGTTTCTATTGCGCAGTCATGCCACCATCAGCTGAAACTATGGATCCAGTCATGAATGATGATTCATCTGAAGCCAAGAAGAGCACTAGATTTGCAATCTCACGGGGAGTACCGGGGCGACCAATTGGTTGAAATGAATCAATCGTTTGGTACACGTGGTCTAGACCACCAAGCATCTTTGCGTGTGCGTGATTAATGGGAGTATCAACCCAACCCGGACAAATTGCGTTGCAGCGAACTCCTGTTTTTGCATAATCTAAAGCTATTCCACGAGTGAACATCACAATTGCACCCTTTGATGCCGAGTACACACTGAGGAATGGTTCGGAAACAAGTCCATTCACGCTAGACATATTCACAATAGAGCCGCTGCCCTGTTTGAGCATTGCGGGCAGAACTGCTCTTGTTAAATACATTGCACCTTTTACATTTACCGAAAGCGTGCGATCGATAGTTTCGTTAGATACTTCATGGAAGACACCTGGCAGATTTACGCCTGCATTATTGACCAGGATATCGACAGTTCCAAACTCTTTGATTGTGTCCGCTACAACAGAATCGCATTGTTGAAAGTCAGAGATATCAATTGTGACACCGCGAGCGCTTCCACCGACTTCCCGAATGCTCTGCGCTGTTGCTTGCGCAGCAGGTCCATTTATGTCAGCACAAATTACTTTCGCGCCCTCTTCAGCAAGGCGTATAGCGCTTGCCTCACCGATACCTGAGCCCGCTCCGGTCACTATCGCAACTTTGTTTTCGACTCTCATGATAAATCCTCACTTGATCTGTTACCTGACAGTGTATATAAACAGTAGAGCCGCCACGCACAATGCGCAGCGGCTCCACTTACTTTTTCTAGATATGAGTCGTATTAGTCGTTCTAGTCGAGAGTACGAACTGCACCCTTGAAGTGATTCTTTGCGCCAAGTGCCCACCATAGAAGTGCGCCACCGATGACGATCAAGAAACCAACAGGTGTGTAGTTAGCTGCCTTGATATCAAATCCCTTACCCCACCAGACACCAGCAGGTGTTGTTGGCATTATGAAGTAAATTGAAATGATTACGATTTCAAGGACAGCAATTGGAGCCATCCATTTCCACTTCTTGCCTAAATTCCACTCGCCTTGAACAAAGGAATCACCCTTGCGCCAGCGAAGATAAATTGGAATTGCGAAGGATCCGAATAGACCAATGACGGCCATTGAAGTAACAGCGAAGAACGCTACTGCTGACCAAAGAGCTGGAACTGTGACGATTATCGCCGCCGCTCCAAGTCCAAATGCTGCATGTGAAGGGTTCTTATTTTCATCAAGCTTTGTCCAGTACTTATGTCCTGGTACAGCTCTGTCACGAGAGAAAGCGAAGAGCATGCGTGAGCCAGCAGTAACGCAAGACATTCCACAGAAGAATTGACCGAGGCAGGTAATAATCATGATTATCTTTGCCCAGCCACCACTGACGGAGGAGTCAATGAGTCCAAGAACGCTTCCACCACCCTTGGTGATAGCAGCTTCATCATTTGCTGCGAAGAGGAATGAGAGAAGAAGAATCCATCCAGCAACAGCTGAATACGCAATCGACTTCCAAAGACCTTGAGCCGCTGCTTTACCTGCTTGACCAGTTTCTTCAGAGACGTGAGCCGAAGCATCAAAGCCCGTGATTGTGTACTGAGTAAGTAGGAAACCAAGAGGCAGAACATAGATCCAAAACGCGCGATGCGAGAATCCGCTGTTATTAATCTGGTGAGTAAATACCCACTGCGCTGACTGGTGATGTGTAGGAATAAGAACAAAGATCAAAATAATTGCAGCCACACCAAATACGTGTACCCAAACGTTGATACCTTGTAATTTATGAATGAAGGTAGCACCCCAGATGTTCATCATGATGTGAATAAGAATAGTTACGAAGAACACGAGGAAAATTGTCTTAAGGTTGCCTGGATCAAAGGCGCTGGTGTACTTGCTCATTGCGTAGGTGAAGAAGTTTGCAAAACCGTAA
>CAIVOW010000049.1 GCA_903907665.1 uncultured Actinomycetes bacterium
CGCACCGCGTTGAAGTTCCAGCGCTTGAGTTCAAGTAAATCCTCACGCATATCGTCGCGAGTTAATGCACGCCCGGTATATCGATTGAAATCGTGTCGATTAATTCCGTAGAAAATTACAGCTTTTCCATTAATCAGCAAATCGCAGCCAACGACCTTTACCGACCTAAAGCCAATTCGTTGAGATGAAACCTCTACAACTTGTCCTGTCGGATCGCAGAGCTCAATATTTAATGTATATAACTGCGGATTTTCAGCAGACCAGGGCTTTATACGTGGGAGTGTAGTTTTAAACTCAATAGCACCAGCTGGAGAGGGTTCGGCTTTTTCAATGAAGTTGCGTGTTTTTTGTGGCATATCGCCGGCCCAGAATTTTCCATGGAAATATGCATTGCTGGCATTTCGTAACTCTTCATTGTAGTCAGTCCAAATAGGGGCGGTAAAAGTGTGGACCGTCTTGGATAACTGCGCTGACTTAACTTTAGGTAACTCTTCGATGTTGACCCTTAATGTGTAGCCATCGGTTGATAAATTATCTACCGAGCAGATTTGGGCACGGATATCTAACGTTCCAGTGGTGCCGTCTTTTTCAAGCCCAGCAGCTGTGTAAAAACGCTCGATAAAAACTTTGTGTGTTGCAAATAGTTTTACTGAGCGGGTAATGCCACCATGCCACCACTGATCTTGATCTTCAATGAAAGTTGCATCTGACCATTTAGTGACGTCGATTCGAATTACATTTGAACCTCTACGGAGAAATTTCGTTACATCGAACTCTGCGGCAAGACGTGAGTCTTTAGTGAGTCCGACCTCTGTGCCATTGATGTATATAAGTGCTACTGATTCATATCCACCTAAGTGCAAAACAATTCGCTTATCTTTCCAACTCTCTGGAACTTCAAAATCACGCTCATAAATGCCGTGCGGGTTTTCAGCCGGAACAAAAGGTGGTTGCTCCTCAAAAGGCATCTGAACATTTGTGTAAATCGGCTTATCGAAGAAGACGTCGCTCTCTGGCTGCATCGTCCATAAACCGGGTACGGGGATCGATGACCACTTTTTGCCGATGCGATCTAGTGGGCTACGCAGCAGCTGAAAGCGCCACGTACCATCGAGTGAGATCTTCTCAATATGCTCGATATTGAGCATGGGCAATCGATTAACCGAGCTGGTTTCAGGGCTCATCCAGTAGTTCGTAATCATGGGCTCAATTCTGCCAGTTGAGCGCAATTGGCGCGATAGGGCCATTGGTTTACCAATTGGCCACATTCTCGACATTCACCGTTCACTCTGTGGTTGGAGAATGAAAGCATGAAGTTTGCAAATGTCACTGACCGGGAGCTTAGTTGGCTCGACTTTGACGAGCGCGTACTGGAGTTGGCCGAGGATCCAGATATTCCACTTTTGGAACGAGTTCGGTTTCTATCTATATTTTCATCAAATCTTGACGAGTTTTTTATGGTGCGGGTGGCAACCCTCATGAGCAAAATTGAGAATGAGATTTCAACGCCGAACGTTGCAGGTTTTGCTCCAAAAGACTTAATGAAGGAAATTTCACTTAATACCAAGGTTCTAATTGAGCGGCAGATAAAGATTTTACATGAAGACATTATTCCGAAACTAAAAGTGCAAGGAATTGAATTTTTGAATTGGGAGGGTCTAGATAAGACGGAAAGAACCTATTTAGGGAAATTCTTTCAAGAGCGTATACAGCCTGTTCTCACACCGCTCGCCGTTGATCCGTCTCACCCATTTCCCTATATTTCAGGGCTTTCATTAAATCTGGCTGTAATTGTAAAGAATCCAGATTCAGATGAAGAGTTTTTTGCTCGTGTCAAAGTACCTGGAATTCTCCCTCGCTTTATCGCAACAGCTAAGAGAGGATCGACGCACTTTATTTCTATTGAGGAGTTAATCGCAAATAACTTGCAAGAACTTTTCCCTGGGATGCTAATTCAGGATCATTACTCATTTCGAATTACTCGAAACCAAGACTTAGAGTTAGATGAAGAAGATTCAGATGACATTTTACTCTCACTTGAACAAGAACTATCGAGGCGCCGATTTGGGCCGCCGGTTCGACTTGAAATTGAGAGTGGTGTCGAGGCGCGCTTACTCAATCGATTAGCCTCAGAACTTGACGTTAGCGAAGAAAATATTTTTCAAGTGCCACTTCCCCTCGATCTGACTGGGCTTAATAAAATTGCAGACCTTGGATTCCCAGATTTAAAATATAAGAGCTTTAGATCACGTACAGCCAAGTCCCTCTCGGAGGTTGATCCACGAGATACGGATCTATTTTTCGGAGCAATTCGCCAAGGTGAGATTCTGCTCCACCATCCCTATGAATCTTTTACTTCATCGGTCGTACACTTTTTGCAAAGCGCGGCCCAAGATCCTCATGTTTTAGCGATCAAACAGACGCTTTACAGGACGTCTGGAGATTCACCAATAATTGAAGCTTTAATTGAGGCTGCAGAAGCTGGAAAAGAAGTTTTGGCCGTCATTGAAATCCGTGCTCGCTTTGACGAGCAGGCAAATGTGCGATGGGCGAGAAAACTTGAGGCCGCGGGAGTGCATGTGGTGTACGGCCTTATGGGCTTAAAAACTCATGCAAAGTTATCACTCATAGTCCGTGATGAACCAACTGGCTGGCGACGTTATTGTCATGTTGGAACAGGAAATTACAATCCAAAGACTGCACGCATTTACGAGGATCTTGGAATGCTAAGTGCCGATATCGAGCTCGCGGAGGATCTAACTAAACTCTTTAACCAACTATCTGGTTTTGCTCCTAAATACACGTATTCTCGACTTCTAGTGGCACCTCGGACACTTCGATCAGGAATTACAGAACGTATTGATCGGGAAATTGAACATGCAAAAGCAGGCAAACCCGCAGGAATTCAACTCAAACTCAACTCAATTCTTGATGAGAGTTTCGTGACTAAACTTTATGAAGCTTCTCAAGCCGGCGTAAAGATAGAACTCCTTATTCGGGGTATTTGTGCAGTTCAGCCCGGAATAAAAGGATTATCAGAAAACATCACCGTTAAATCTGTTTTAGGTCGCTTTCTTGAACATTCACGTATCTTTCATTTCATAAATGATGGGAATCACGAATATTGGATAGGTAGCGCAGATTTAATGGGGCGCAATTTAGATCGACGTGTAGAGAGTTTAATTCGAATTGATAAGAAGGAACATCATCAAAGGTTGCAAAGAATTCTGGATTTGGGTCTTTCAGATCAAACTTCAAGCTGGGAGTTGACTGGAGTCGATTGGGTTAGAAAAAGTTACGATGATCAAGGCAAGCCGCGCAGAGATCTACACGCCACAATGATTGAGTTATATGCAAAGAATGGATAGTTGATGCCAAACGAAGATACGGTTATTTACGCTGCCGGCGCAGTTTTATGGCGCATTGATGCCGATAAGAAGATAGAGATCGCTTTAATTCACCGGCCTCGATATGACGATTGGTCACTTCCAAAAGGAAAGCTAGATCCTAATGAAACGATGATTGGTTGTGCCCATCGTGAAGTTATGGAAGAGACGGGTTATGACGCAGTCTTCGGGCCTGAAATTGGCCATGCGACATACATCGTCGACGGTGTTACCAAACTTGTTAAATACTGGTCTGCACAAGCTGTTGGTGAAGCCACTGGAAAGCCAAATCCACTGGAAGTTGATGAGATTCTCTGGCTGTCTCCAGCAGATGCTCGTTTGAAATTAACTCTCGATGATGATCGATTGATCGTAGATTTCTTTCTTGAGTTTGGAACTGGCACCACTCCGTTAGTACTGCTGCGTCACGCTAAAGCTATAAAACGCGAAGATTGGGATGGTGACGACGGTGATCGCCCATTAGCCAATGTTGGACAGATTCAAGCAAAACGGCTTTTATCGAAGTATTTACCTTATGGCATTGAAGTTGTTCACTCCTCCGATGCGATGCGATGCATAGAGACTATCGAACCGATGACACGCGCATTGAAAATGCATCCAATTTTTTCATCGGGCTTAAGTGAATATGAATTTGCTAAAGATAAAGACCTCGCCCTTGATTACGCACAAGATCTCATGAACCGGGGGCAGAGCGCGATTATCTGCAGTCATAACCCGATCTTGCCAAAATTACTGAAGAAATTAATCGGAAAGAAGAATTTTAAAGAGCTGGGTCCAGATTTGAAACCCGCTGAGTCATGGGTACTCCATCACAGAGATGGTGAAATCATTGCAGTGGACTGGGTTAGCGCACCTAATTCTTAAATTATCCCTGAAGCCAATCTAACCTTCGCAAGACAATTCCCTCACGCAGTGCCCATGGGCAGATTTCAACTCTGTTTATTTCTAAGACATCCATGACTGAGTGTGCGACTACAGCACCAGCAACAATCTGTTGGGCTCTACTAGCTGAAACTCCAGGTAACTCTGCCCTTGCTCTATCGCTCATAACTGAAAGTTTCGCAGTCATCGCCTCGAGGTTGGCAATCTCTAAATACTTTGGATTGTCATTAAACCAGTATCCGGAAAGTCGGGCTAGAGTTCGAAATGTTTTGCTTGTAGCAACAAAATGATTGGCATCATGGGAACGAAGAATTGCCGGTAATTTTTCGTCAAGAATGCTAACAACGTAGCTCTGTAAGAATTTAACATCTTTTGAAGAGTATGGATCGCCACTTAAAAAATCCCTGGTCAACCGTGCTGCACCTAATGGCAAAGAAAGCGTAGCCTCCGGGTTCTCATCTACTCCGGATGCAATCTCTAGAGATCCTCCTCCAATATCGAGCATGAGTAATTTTCCGGCTGACCAACCAAACCATCGGCGTACTGCAAGAAATGTCATTCGTGCTTCCTCATCGCCAGTAAGAATCTGCAAGTCAATCTGGTGACGTTTATTAATCTCTTGAATAATGCTTGTACTATTCTTGGCATCTCTAACCGCAGATGTTGCAAAAGCTAAAATCTCATCGGTGTTATTTTCCCGAGCATGTGCCACTGCACTGGCAATCGCTTCATGAAGTAGATTGATGCCCTCCGCAGAAATCGTCCCTGATTTATTGAGAAATTGAGTCAGCCGGAGTTCGACTTTGTAGTTGGTGGTCGGCGTTGGTCGGGCTCCGATATGAGCATCCATTACTTGCAGGTGGATCGTGTTAGATCCCACATCCAATACGCCTAATCTCACGGGGTAAACCTACCCTCTGCCTTGCTCTAGCTTCTCGATTTCTAGATTTTGCAACTCACTGCCATAATTGCCGCTGGTCGAAAGACCGATACGTGTTCGCACGTAGGCCTCTCTAGCTCAGTGGTAGAGCAGCGCACTTGTAATGCGCAGGTCGTCAGTTCAATCCTGACGGGGGGCTCGTACGTTTTAAGTAAAGGAGTGGTTTATGCCGCACTTTCCGCACGAAGAGTTCGCTGATGCGCTCGCAGCAAATGATGAGTACATCAAGAGTTTTAAGTATTCAGAGTTAACTGGCGTCGCGCAAAAAGGTTTAGCAATTGTTACATGCATGGATTCACGCATAAATCCCCTTTCGGTAGTTGGAATGCGATCAGGCGATGCCAAAATTCTGCGTAACGCGGGTGCGAGAGTAACTGAGGATGTTTTACGTACTTTGGTATTAGCAACTTATTTACTGGGCGTTAAACGTATTTTGATTATGCCTCACACAAACTGTCGAATGGCGATGGGCGAAGAAGCCGATATTCACGCGTTGATTCAAAAGGAACATGGCGTCGACACACGTAGCCTTGAGTTCCGTACAGTCACCGATCAAACCAAAGCATTAATCACCGACGTAAATCGCGTTCGTGCCTATCCCTTATTAAATGAAGGTGTTGTAGTTGGCGGGGCAATTTACGATGTAACGAATGGAAAAATTACTCCGATTGATTGTTAGTTCGGCGTACCGGTGAACGAGTAATCGGATAACTTAGATCTTCTAAGAATTGAAGAATTACTGCATTCATTAACCCTGGTTTTTCCTTAACAACTATGTGTGACGTACCCGGAATAACGGCCAATTGCCCCAGTGGTAGAGCTTCAAAAAGTGCGATCGTATGCGAATGATTGATTACATCATCGTCACCAACTAGAACAAGCACTGGGCATTGGATTGTGGCAATTTCACCGAGCGTAAGCTTTGGTTCGCTCTCCCAAATTGCATGCATGCGGATAGTTTTTTCAAGCAACGTATGTGGTGCATCGGGCGAGATTAAGTTGTATTCAGCTTGATCATCTTCGGAAATCTCGGGGTCGCCGAAAGCCTGCATAACACCGCTGAAGTGAAAATTTGCACCGATGGCAACAATTGATTTAACAAGGTCCGGGCGTTGAATCGCGACCATTAGCGCGATAATTCCACCATCACTCCACCCGATTAAATGTGCGGGCTCCTTTACAACGTCCTCTAAATAAGCAATCGCCTCTTGAGTTTGAAACTCGAAGTGCAAACTCCCGGGTAGGTCTCCAGTGAAACCATGGGCAGTCCGGTCGTAGGCAAAAACATGAAACTCATCTTCAAGGGGAGGGACCATCAAGTAATCCCAGCTAGAAGTTTTGCTTAATCCTCCGTGAAGTAAAACCACGGCCTCGCCATCATTTTCCCACTCATAATTATAAACTTGGTGGCCGCGAAGGTTTATGTAATCTGGCATTACATCGAGTCCATAATATGTCGGTTACCTCGGTCGAAAGTTAAGTAGTTCCACGTCCAATCGGCCACGGTCCCAATCTTATTACGCCCGCCTAAGAGATAGAACAAATGTAAAAATAGCCATGCATACCAAGCCGGAATACCTACTAATTTAAAACTCTTCACTTCTACGACGGCTTTGTGGCGGCCAATCGTTGCCATTGAACCCTTGTCGCGATAAGCGAAGGGTAGTAAAGGTTGATTTTTAATAATTCTCCGCAACTGCTGGGCAACGAATTTTCCTTGCTGCAGGGCGACCGGGGCGACCATCGGTAAGAATCGCCCGTCTTTGCCTTTTATTCCAGCGATGTCACCGATCGCCCACATGTAAGGATAGTTTTTAACTTGAAGAGACTGTTCAACATCTATACGTGAGTTAACAAGCGGGAGGTTTAATTGAGCCGCAGTTGGTTCGCCCTGTACGCCAGCAGCCCAAATTATGACCTGTGCTTGAATTGATTCGCCATCTTTAATCTCAATCACTCTGGATTTAATCTGTGCCACCGCCGTATTGAGGCGAACTTCCACGCCAAGTTTTTCGAGATCTCGCTTTGTCCGTGCCGAAAGGCTCTCTGAGAAACTCGGCAACAAACGTGGACCAGCTTCAATTAAATAAATATTTATGTGAGCTGCGGCATGGGCTTGGTCATTTTTCAATGGCCCGCGAACGAGTTCGGCAAAGGCGCCAGCCATTTCAACTCCTGTAGGCCCGCCACCAACAACGGCGATTGAAAGCATGCTCTCATCCTCGAAGCGACAGAGATCCTCGAAGCGACGCATCACCTCGGCTCGAATTGTGATCGCCTCATGAACACTTTTCATCCCCAGAGCATTTTCATGGACGCCTGGGACTCCAAAGTCGGCCGTTACTGATCCCAGTGCGATAACACAGTGATCGAATGCAAGGGTTTCACTGCTATCCAACTTAATGGTTTTATTTTTGTGGTCAACTGAAATCGGAGATCCCATTCGAAAAGCGACGCCAGTTTTACGAAGCGCTCCACGGACTGGATGCGCAACGTGATCGGCAGCAAGTCCGGCAGTTGAGACTTGGTACAAAAGTGGGAGAAAAGTTTGAAAATTATGTCGGTCAACAAGTGTGACTTCGGCAAATTCAGCCATTGCTTTGGCGGCAGTTAGTCCACCAAATCCGGCACCAAGAATAACCACACGCGGTTTTTCAAGTTTCCTTTGCATGCGCCTGAGTCTAGGCTTCTAAGCATGAGTGCTCCAACCCAAAACCGTAGATACCTGATTACTGGCGCATCTGGCTATGTAGGAGGTCGATTAGTTCGCGCTTTAGTCGATGAAAAATTTGATATTCGAATTCTCGTGCGTGATCGCAACAAAGTAAAAGGCCAGCCATGGGCAAGTGCGGTAGAAACCTGTGAAGGCAGTGCTGAAAGTCGTAGTGACTTAGATCGGGCTTTAGCTGGAATTCACACCGCATATTACTTATTGCATTCAATTAATTTAGGTCCGAACTTCCAAGAAATTGAAGCAGAGATGGCACGCGATTTTGCGCGAGCCGCCGAAGCCGCTGGTGTATCTCAGATTGTTTATTTGGGTGGCATCGCAAACGATGTAAATATCAGCAAGCATTTGGCATCGCGCGCTCGTACAGGTGCAGAATTAGCAAGCACATCGGTCCCAGTGATGGAGTTACGCGCTGGAATCATTATTGGATCGGGTTCGGCTAGCTTTGAAATGTTGCGCCATTTAACTCATCGCTTACCAATCATGACAACACCCAAATGGGTTATGAACAGAACTCACCCGATTGCTATTCGTGATGTCCTGTATTACTTAAAGAATGCCGCAATTTTAAAGGAGCCCGTGGGGAGAGTTTTTGATATCGGTGGGCCAGAAGTACTCACATATGCCGACATGATGCAGAAGTTTGCCAAACTCTCTGGATTAAAGAAGCGTTGGATAATTAAAGTTCCAGTGCTAACGCCAGGACTTTCTAGTTTATGGATTGGTTTAGTTACACCTGTTCCAACATCCCTTGCGCGACCACTTGTCGGATCTTTAATCAGTGAAGTTGTTGCAGATCCAGCCAAGAGTATTGATGCACTTATTCCGCCTCCCGCAGAAGGACTTACAGATGTAGCAACTGCAATTAATTTAGCGCTTTCTAAAATTAACGAACACGGTGTTGAAACCCGATGGTCGGATGCAACTGTGCCAACTGCGCCATGGCAAAAAGCCCAAGGAGATCCGGAATGGGCTGGTGAAAGTGTTTTAAGCGATCGACGAGAAGCTGTTACCGATGTTGATATCGAAAAAATTTGGCGCCAAATTGAGGGCATCGGTGGAGAGCACGGATGGTTTGGATCAGATTTCTTGTGGTGGGGGCGTGGAGTTTTAGATCGTTTTGTAGGTGGCGTTGGCTTACGCCGTGGGCGTCGCGATCCAGATTATTTACGCGTTGGTGAGAGTTTAGATTTTTGGAGAGTTGAAGCTCTCGAGCAAGGACATCACTTGAAACTTTATGCTGAAATGGTTTTGCCTGGCAAAGCCTGGCTGGAGTTCACAGTTTCACAAGAAAATGGGAAAACTCGAATTGTTCAGGAGGCTACTTTTAATCCACGGGGTCTTGGTGGGCAGCTATATTGGTATGCAATCTCTCCATTCCACTTCTTCGTTTTTCCAACTATGCTTCGAAATATTATTAAAAAGGCGGCCAAAAGTGCATGAATTCACGGCCGAGGTTGAGGCTCTTGCCCAAGAAGTGTTGGCCTACAGTCTGGATCGACTAAAAAATGATCCTCCACTCGATGGACCGCGCACGGCAGAAGATTTATTTTCAGAAGTCGGCAACACAATTACCGCTCGCGGGCTAGGTGGACATCACGCCCTTGAAGTTTTCACGAGTGTTTTAGCGAAAGCATGTATTTCTACTGATCACCCTCGCAACTTGGCTTTTATTCCATCGGCACCGAGTGAGTATGCAAACCTTTTCGATTTAGTTGTTGGCGCAAGCGCACTCTATGGCGGATCATGGCAAGAGGGAGCAGGTGCGGTCTTTGCTGAAAACCAAGCGCTGCGTTGGTTGTCAGATTTAGCCGGATTGCCACAATCGGCCGGCGGAGTTTTTGTTCAAGGTGGCACGATGGGAAATCTTTCAGCACTAGTTGTCGCCCGAGCAGAGGCGCGTAAAAAACACCCGCAAGCGACGCGTTGGGTAATCGCTTGCAGCGAAGAGGCGCACTCTTCAATTGTTACCGCTGCAAATGTTATGGATGTAGATGTATTGAAAGTGCCTGTTGCTGCTAATGGAAAGTTGATGGGATCGGCCGTTGCTGCAGCAATCGATGAACTTCATGCAACAACTAGTTCCCGCGTTTTTGCTGTTGTGGCAACTTCGGGTACAACTAATTTAGGAATTATCGATGATTTAAAGGGAATCGGCACCGCCGCGCATGATCGTGGCGTGTGGTTTCATGTTGATGGCGCTTATGGATTAGCGGCGTTATGTGCACCCTCGGTACGCGCGAAATTTGATGGCGTTGAAGAGGCCGATTCATTTATAGTTGACCCCCATAAATGGTTATTTGCACCCTTTGATGCATGTGCACTTATTTATCGAGAACCCGAACTTGCTCGCGCAGCACATACACAACACGCTTCGTACTTAGATACTTTAAAAGATGGCGCCTGGTCGCCATCTGATTACGCAATTCAATTAACGCGGCGCACGCGCGGCTTACCATTTTGGTTTTCATTAGCAGCACATGGCACAGATGCATATACCGATGCAATGGAGCACACCATTACCGTTGCACAAGCCGCTGCAGAATTAGTGCGAGCGCATCCTCATCTTGAATTAATTTGTGAACCCGAACTTTCGATAGTTGCATTTGTTCGCAAAGGGTGGGAGGCAAAGGATTATCACAACTGGTCGGATCAATTACTTGCCGATCAAGTTGGTTTCATTCCGCCGTCATCGCATCACGGCCAACCAATTCTGCGATTTGCAATTGTTAACCCTTGGACGAAAGTGAGCGATATCGAGATGATTTTAAGTAGGTTGTAAATCCCACACTTTCGCGCTTGCCCCCGATACGATTAGCATCATGTCCGCACAAGAAGAGCCAACAATGCACAGCGGCTTAAGCGATTTAGAAACCCGCATCCTTGATTTTGAAGGCAGTTGGTGGCGCTACGCCGGGGCTAAAGAGGCGGCAATTAAAGAGCTTTTCGACCTGAGCGCTGCCCGCTACTACCAACTCCTCAATGATTTGATTGACCGGGAAGATGCCCTAATGGCCGCTCCCATGCTGGTAAAACGCCTTCGCCGCCTGCGCGAGGCCCGTATGTCCACCCGTATCGCCCGCTAACCCTCCTCGCCGTTTTGCGCACCGGAAATAACTCCTCTAGATTTGGCGTTAGCACTCTCGGGGTGCGAGTGATAATGCCCCCGCTCAACGCACGATAAAAGGAAAGCGAGCAGTACTCATGGCTAAGCAGATTGCCTTTAATGAAGAAGCACGCCGCGGATTAGAGCGCGGAATGAACATTTTGGCCGATGCGGTCAAAGTAACCCTTGGGCCTCGCGGACGTAACGTCGTTCTCGAGAAAAAGTGGGGCGCCCCAACAATTACTAATGATGGCGTTTCAATCGCTAAGGAAATTGATCTTGATGATCCATGGGAAAAAATTGGCGCAGAGCTAGTTAAGGAAGTTGCTAAGAAGACTGATGATGTCGCTGGCGATGGAACAACTACTGCAACTGTTTTAGCCCAAGCACTTGTACGCGAAGGTCTTCGCAACGTTGCTGCCGGATCAAACCCAATGGCGCTAAAGCGCGGAATGGAAAAGGCCGTCACAGAAATCGTGGCTGAGCTTTTATCTATGGCTAAGCCAGTTGATTCTAAAGAACAGATCGCAGCCACAGCATCTATCTCTGCAGCAGATGCAACTATCGGCGAAATGATTGCTGAAGCAATGGACAAGGTTGGAAAAGAAGGCGTAATCACTGTTGAAGAGTCAAATACTTTTGGTCTCGAACTCGAGCTCACTGAAGGTATGCGCTTTGATAAGGGTTACATCTCTCCATACTTTGTAACTGATCAGGATCGTATGGAAGTAGTCCTAGAAGATGCTTACGTACTTATCGTTAACTCAAAGATTTCAAATATCAAGGATTTAGTACCTGTTCTTGAAAAGGTTATGCAATCTGGTAAGCCACTTGCAATCATCGCTGAAGATGTTGAAGGCGAAGCGTTGGCAACCCTTGTTGTAAACAAGATTCGCGGTACTTTCCGCTCAGCAGCAGTTAAGGCACCTGGCTTTGGCGATCGTCGCAAGGCGATGCTTCAAGACATTGCAATCTTGACTGGCGCAACCGTTATCTCTGAAGAAGTTGGCCTCAAGCTAGATCAAGCTGGACTTGAACTATTGGGCCGCGCTCGCAAAGTTGTTATCAGCAAGGATGAAACAACAATCGTTGAAGGTGCCGGCGATGAGGCTCAAATTAAGGGCCGCGTTACTCAGATCCGTTCAGAGATTGAAAAGAGCGATTCAGATTACGACCGCGAGAAGTTGCAAGAGCGTCTTGCAAAACTTGCCGGTGGCGTAGCAGTTATTAAGGCTGGAGCGGCAACTGAGGTAGAACTCAAAGAGCGCAAGCACCGCATTGAAGATGCAGTGCGTAATGCAAAAGCTGCAGTTGAAGAAGGAATCGTTGCCGGTGGTGGCGTTGCACTTCTACAAGCAGCAACAGCTGCATTTAAGAAGTTAACTGGTTTAACTGGTGATGAAGCAACTGGTGCAAAGATTGTTGAATTTGCAATCGAAGCGCCGTTGAAGCAGATCGCAGTCAACGCAGGTCTTGAAGGCGGAGTTGTTGTAGAAAAAGTTCGCCATCTTCCAGCTGGACAAGGTCTCAATGCTGCAACAGGTGAATACGTAGACATGATCAAATCTGGAATTATTGATCCAGCTAAGGTCACACGTTCTGCACTTCAAAATGCTGCATCAATCGCGGCACTCTTCATTACAACTGAAGCAGTGATTGCAGATAAGCCAGAAAAGAATCCAGCGCCAGCCCCACAAGGCGGCGGAGATATGGACTTCTAAGCCCATATTCACTCAGTAGTTACGCTTAACGCCGTCCCCAATTAACGCGGGGGCGGCGTTCTGCTTTACCCTATGCACATGGCAAAGAAATCATTAGCGAAAAAAGCGGCAACTACTACTGCGCCTTTTGATGCAAAAAATCTTGCCCACACTGCAATTTTTGATCATGCCGAAAAGCGCGAACACGTTGGCGCTTTCATCTCAGTTGATTTTGATGATGAGAACCGCGTTGCAACATATTTGTTTGAAGCAAACCTTGCCGGATATAAAGGTTGGCGTTGGTGCGTCACCATTGCAAAAGTTGATGCCGATGCAACACCAACTGTTTGCGATTTAGTAGTTCTTCCAGGCCCTGATGCATTACTTGCACCGGAATGGATTCCTTATCGTGATCGCATTCAACCTGGCGATGTTGGTGTTGGTGACATTGTTCCAAGTTCACTTGATGACACACGTTTAGTTCCAGGACAAGCAGCACTTCCAGCTGATGAAGATTTAGATACTGCAATGGCAGTTGAATTAGGTTTTGGTCGTGCACGAGTAATGTCGATTGAAGGCCGTGATCAAGCTGCAAAGCGTTGGTATGACGGAGACCGTGGACCGAAAGCCCCATTGGCACAAGCTGCACCAAAGCCATGTCATTCATGCGGATTCTTTATTCCAATTGCAGGCTCATTACGCGCAACCTTTGGCGTATGCGCAAATGCAATTTCACCTGATGATGCACGCGTAGTCTCCGTTGATCATGGATGTGGCGCGCACTCGGAAGCGACCTTCAACGCACCTCTGATAAACTAAAGCCCTGACCGCAACCCCCGCGGCTTAAACGAATAAACGAAATTAGCAAGGAGCCCTCCCCATGCCTACAGGACGCGTTAAATGGTTCTCCCTAGAAAAAGGTTTCGGCTTTATTGCAAATGATGAAGGCGAAGATGTTTACCTTGCTGCTTCATCACTTCCTGAAGGTATTGCAACAGTAAAGCCTGGAACAAAGTTGGAATTCAGCATTGCTGATTCACGTCGCGGACCACAAGCATTGTCAGTGCATGTTATTGATGCGCCACCATCACTTGCTGAAAACTCACGAGTTAATCCTGATGATTTAGCAGCAATGATTGAAGACACAATTAAAATTTTGGATCGCGTTGGAAATGGTTTGCGTCATGGACGTCATCCATCATCAACTGAATCAGAGCGTTTAGGCCGTGTTTTGCGCGGTATCGCTACTCAGCTCGAAGCGTAATTAAATTCCGCTGCGTTTATTGCGGCGAATTGAATAACGGATTCCCATCAGTCCAAAGATGGTTCCAGCCACGCACGTCCAGATGATTTTCGCTTCGGCACCAACGGCAATTGTGATTACTACAGCAATAACCCAGCACATAGTCCCAATTGCTACTAAGGTTACGACTGAGCGAATATTTGAAGCCATGAGAGAAGAGTAATGGGATTTAAGGTTAAAGTAGATGGTAATTGGCGTTCATTTCGCCATCGTAATTACCGCATCCTTTTTCCAGCTAACACCATTTCAAATATCGGCAGCTGGGCTCAACGCGTTGCTCAAGATTGGTTAATTCTAGAACTAACCCACAGTGGAACGTATTTAGGAATTGTTACTGCCATTCAATTTACGCCGGTCCTATTTTTCTCACTGCATGGTGGTGCGCTGGCGGATCGATTTAATAAACGTAAACTTTTAATGGGCACAAATGCCCTAGGTGCTTTCTCTGCGCTGGCACTTGGCACCTTGGTAATGACGCATCACATTAAACTATGGCATGTCTTTGCACTTGCCGCTGTCTTAGGAATTTCAACGGCCGTCGATGCGCCGGTACGACAAGCCTTTGCTTCTGAAATTGTTGGGCACGATGATTTACCAAATGCGGTAAGTCTTAACTCGGCCAACTTTAATGCGGGCCGTTTAGTCGGGCCCGCAATATCAGGCTTATTAATCGCGGCTTTTGGCACTGGACCTTCTTTTATCGTTAACGGAGTTTCCTATCTCTTTGCAATAGGAGCTCTGATAGCAATGCGTGAAGATGAGTTCTTCCAAAGTGATCGTCCAAAAACGATGACTAATGTGCGCGAAGGTTTGCGGTATGCCTTAGCCCGTCCGGATATTTATGTCGTTATGTTGATGGTTTTCTTTCTTGGAACTTTTGGTCTTAACTTCCAAATCTTTAATGCGCTCATGGCCACTAAAGAATTCGGCAAAGGTCCAGCTTCCTATGGCTTACTGGGTACTTTTGTAGCCATTGGTTCTTTTTCAGGAGCAATTGCTTCTGC
>CAIVOW010000050.1 GCA_903907665.1 uncultured Actinomycetes bacterium
CTTCCATGGATTTACTCAAGAGCGGTCCTGCAAGTAAAGGTAAATCGAAGGCTAACGAGGTGGTAGTTGCCGCATTAACTCAAGTTTTCTCACAGTTTAACGTTGAAGCATCAGTGACTGGATTTATGCGAGGACCAACAGTCACGCGCTATGAAGTAGAACTTGCTTCTGGTGTAAAAGTCGAGGCCATTACAGCGCTTTCAAAGAATATTTCTTATGCCGTTGCAAGTGGAGATGTTCGGATACTTTCCCCAATTCCAGGAAAGTCAGCCGTAGGTATTGAAATTCCAAATGCTGATCGCGAAATTGTTTATCTTGGAGATGTCTTGCGTTCATCAGTCTCTGTCAATGACACCCATCCAATGGTGGTTGCGCTCGGCAAAGATGTTGAAGGAGCTTTTGTTTGTGCTAATTTAGCAAAGATGCCTCACCTGCTCGTCGCTGGAGCGACGGGCGCAGGAAAATCTTCGATGATTAACTCCCTCATTGTTTCGGTATTGATGCGTGCCACACCCGATGAAGTGCGCATGGTGATGATTGATCCAAAGCGAGTTGAGTTAAATTCCTATGAAGGAATTCCCCATCTCATAGCTCCGATTATCACTAATCCAAAGAAGGCTGCCGATGTACTTGCTTGGGTAGTTCGCGAGATGGACCAAAGGTATGACGACCTTTCAGCTTTCGGATTTAGGCATATTGATGATTTCAATAAAGCAGTCAGAGCTGGAAAAGTTAAGCTGCCAGATGCGAGTGAGCGAATTCTTGAGCCATATCCATACTTACTCATAATCGTTGATGAGCTTGCGGATTTGATGATGGTGGCTGCGCGCGAAGTTGAGGAATCAATTGTGCGTATTACCCAGCTTGCTCGAGCAGCCGGGATCCATCTTGTCCTAGCAACGCAGCGTCCGAGCGTTGACATCGTCACTGGTCTTATCAAGGCAAACGTCCCTTCACGTCTTTCCTTTGCAACATCTTCGCTTGCAGATTCACGAGTAATTTTAGATACCCCGGGAGCGGAAAAATTAGTTGGTCAAGGCGACGGACTTTTTCTCCCTATGGGAGCAAGCAAGCCTGTTCGAATTCAAGGTGCTTATGTTTCAGAACGTGAGGCGGAAGCAGTTGTGCAGTTTGTAAAGTCTCAATTACAACCTGTCTACAGAATAGATCTTAGTGCGCCTATTAAATCTAAAATTGTTGAGAACGATATCGGTGATGATATGGATCTACTATTGCAAGCAATCCAATTAGTAGTTGGAACTCAATTTGGATCTACATCTATGTTGCAAAGAAAATTACGAGTTGGTTTTGCAAAAGCAGGACGACTAATGGACCTGATGGAGAGCCGCGGAATAGTCGGTCCGTCTGAGGGGTCGAAGGCTCGAGAGGTCTTGATAAACGCCGAGCAAATGCCAGATGTCCTGGAGGAGATCCAGGGCTTCAACTAGGAAAATGCAGGTGAACTTTAGGGTGAGCACTGGGCTTACGCTCAGTTTGAGGGTTGGCCCAGTTGTTAAATTCTTGTAGTTCGTTTTACGCTTAGCCTCTCAAATTCCCCATTTGAACGAGGTTAATCATGTCTGTTGGAATATATCTACGCGAGGCTCGCCAAGCCGCGGGATATTCCCTTGAGCAAATTTCTGCACAAACGCGCATTCGCGTAGCAGTATTGCGTGATTTAGAAAATGACCAATTTGAATCAGCTGGTGGCAACGCTTACGCGCGCGGACACATTCGCACCATCGGTCAATTACTTGGGGCCAACATTGATCTGCTTCTTACGGAATTTGAAGCAACAACTGGGCACATTGATCGTCCGATGATTGATTTGCTTACCGAAAATAATGCGACCACCTATGATCGCCAAAAGCACTTCCCAAAGTTTTCATATAAGTTCTTGGCAACATCTGCCGCCGTATTAGTGGGTTTGATGATTCTGGTACCAACAGCTAGTTCAATGTTTAAGTCAACAACGAAGTCCGCGCAAAAAGTTTCTATAGCAGCGAAATCCGTCGCCGTTCCAGCAACCCAGGCAGGTACCACTAGTAAGAGGAAGCAACAGAGCGCAACGACGCCAGTAGTAACTACCGGCAATCTCGTACTCTCTGCTGATAGTGGAACAACCTGGATTGCTGTTACCGACGCAAACGGAAATAATGTTTTCACCGGTAAATTAGTCAGAGGCCAAACTCAAAACTTTGATGCTTCCCAGCTCCTTAATATCACACTTGGAAATGCTGGTGCGGTCAACATCACTCTCGATGGTAAATTTCTAGGCATAGCTGGCACGCAAGGCGAAGTGAAATACCTTCAATACGGTCCTGGCGCCACATCCAACACAACTATTACTCAAGGGTAAATCGGGTAATTCTGCATAAGCGGTAGAGTGGTGCCAATGAGCATCGATATAGCCCCCGCATCTAGAACAGTAGCTCTTATAACTATGGGTTGCGCCCGTAATGATGTGGACTCCGAGGAATTAGCTGGTCGCTTAGCTGCCGATGGATGGACTCTAGTTACCGATCCAGCTGAAGCAGATGTCGCAGTAGTCAACACGTGTGGATTCATTGAAAGTGCTAAGAAAGATTCGGTGGATGCACTTCTCGAAGCGCACGCGCTTAAAGGACATGGAAAAACTCAAGCTGTCGTTGCAGTGGGTTGCATGGCTGAGCGATATGGCAAAGAACTCGCAGAAGCGCTACCTGAGGCGGATGCAATCCTTGGTTTCGATGACTATGTTGATATTTCCGCTCGCCTCAACACAATTATTAGTGGTGGGCATGTGCAGGCGCATACCCCTAAGGACCGTCGATCACTTTTGCCGATTGCCCCAAGTGAGCGCCAATCAGAGCAAGCTTCTAAAGCACCTAAACCCCCCCAGCGCACCCGCTTAGATAAGGCCCCAATTTCACCGCTCAAGATTGCAACAGGTTGCGACAGGCGTTGTTCATTCTGCGCAATTCCTATTTTTAGAGGCGCCTTTGTATCTAGGCGCCCGACAGAGATTTTGGATGATGCTCATTGGCTCGTCAGTGAAGGCGTATCAGAACTCTTCCTCGTCAGCGAAAACACTACCTCGTATGGAAAAGACCTTGGGGATATGAAAGTTCTTGAGAAGTTACTCCCTGAAATTGCAGCTATTGAAGGGGTGGAGCGGATTCGCCTTTCATACCTTCAACCCGCTGAAATGCGACCAACCCTGCTTCAAGCCATGGTCTCGACCCCAAAAGTTGTTCCTTATTTCGACCTATCTTTTCAACACGCAAGTGGGACAGTTCTTCGCCGCATGCGACGCTTTGGTGATGGTGAGAAATTTCTACATCTGATTGAACAAATTCGTGCGCTCGCTCCCGAAGCTGGAATTCGTTCAAATTTCATTGTTGGATTTCCAGGGGAAACTGAAGAGGAATATCAGGAACTCATCGACTTCATCAATGCAGCTCGCTTAGATGCTATCGGCGTCTTTGGGTATTCAGATGAAGATAAAACTGAAGCCTTGACGCTAGTCGGCAAATTAGATGAAGATGTAATTCATCAACGTACCGAAGGATTGTCGACTCTTGTAGATGAACTCTTATTGCAACGGGCCGAGGAGCGTATTGGGGAGAAAGTCAGAGTTCTGATTGAAGACGAAGAACTCCAAGAAGGTCGCTCAGATCATCAGGGACCTGAAGTAGATGGCTCCACGTTTATTAAATCTCGCAATAAATATCGTGTCGGTGAATATGTCGATGCAGTAGTGATTGATGTTGCTGGAGCAGATTTGGTTGCGCAGCCGTTATGAAAAAATTGATATGAAGAAGAATTTCAATCTACCCAACCTCTTAACAATCCTTCGGATCCTGGCAGTACCTTTCTGTACTTATGCCCTTTTTAAAAATGGCGGAGATGACACGAGCTGGCAGTTGATCGCATGGACTGGATTTTTCGTTGTAGGTTTAACAGATTTCTTTGACGGCCGAATTGCCCGCTCACGTAAGCAAGTAACAAGCCTGGGTACATTCCTGGATCCTGTTGCAGACAAGATTGCTATTGGAACTGCGATGGTTGGACTTTCTCTTCTCGGAAAATTGTGGTGGGTCGTAACAATTATCATTTTGGGGCGAGAAATCGCAGTGACGATTCTACGAGTACTTGTTATCAAAGATGGCGTGATTCCAGCTAGTAAAGGTGGAAAGCTAAAGACACTTTTTCAAGGATTTGGAATTGGATTCTATATTTTGCCACTGCCTTCATATCTACATCTCCCAAGAGACTTATTTATGGCAGTTGCCGTCCTCTTAACGTTAACTTCTGGGTTTGATTATTTCAAGAAAGTATTAAAGTAATGAATGAGATAGCCGTAAGCGTTGTAAAGAAACTTAAGAAGAAGAAAGTCACGCTTGCAACTGCTGAGTCGATAACCGGTGGCGGTTTATCCGCGGCAATCACTGATGTTGCAGGATCATCTGACGTTTTTCTCGGCGGGGTTGTCACATATAGTGATAAGAGTAAAACTAAATTTCTTGGTGTGACCACTGCACTATTGAAAAAAGAATCAGCGGTCTCTGAACGAGTTGCTATCACCATGGCCGAAGCTGCGCGCGCTGAATTTAAAAGTGACTTTGCAATTGCTACAACCGGGGTCGCGGGTCCGGGCAAGGCCTACGGTCAAAAGGCGGGAACGGTTTGGATTGCGATCGCCTCAAAAAAAGAGACCGTTTCAATCGCACTTTCCCTCTCGGGTGACCGTGAATCTGTAAGAAACGCAACAATAGTTAGCGCGCTGGCCACTTTTGAGCGTATTCTTTCCTCGTGACTTTACTTCGGACACACATCGGCTCCACGTTGCGTTCAGCGCGCGTGGCTCAGGGTCGTACCCTGCGCGAAGTAGCAAAGAGTGCTCGCGTCTCATTGGGTTACCTTTCTGAAGTTGAACGCGGACAGAAGGAAGCGTCATCTGAGCTTTTGAATTCAATTTGTAGTGCACTTGACTTGACCTTAGGGACAGTCCTTTTTGAAGTATCCCGCCAAATCAAGAGTACAGAAGTTCCAATCCTCGTCTCACTCACTGTTGTGGATGAAGCCGCCGCTTAAGGTGTCTTCACCCCAGAAATACGCAAAGCAAATGGCTATTCACCAGCGTTCTCGCGAAGCAATTCTTAGTGGAGCCAAGAAAGTTATTGCCGAGGTTGGTTCATATGAATCAAATATGATCAATATTGCTACCCGAGCAGAAATTTCTCGTGCAACTATTTACAACCACTTTGCAGATCGCGAGGAGATGATGCTCGCCATCGTCGAATCAGAAATTGAAAGACTTTCAGAGATGGCAATGAACGCCGATTCGAAAGTTAGTGCCTTGTTTTTACTTTCGCGTGAGATTTCTATGGACCAAGCGCTGGCTAAAATGGTGGAAACCGATCATGGTGATATTGTGAAGCTAGTTACCGTTTCAGGCCATCCGCTCTGGATCAACGTTCATCGAGCTCTTGCAGATGTCTTCGGTGCTAATGAAAATAATGTTGGCTTAATTCTTCGTTGGCTCCTTGCGCAAGTTACCTCACCGCTCACTGAGCCACAGTCAAAAGAGCAAGCTGAGAAGTTGGCTTCGCTCCTCTAAATGCGAATCACTGAACTTCGTACACGCTTAAAAGATTACTTTCCTGATTCAGATACCTACGCCCATGACATTGTGCACTCAGAATTAGGCGGTCAAACAGTTAATCAAGCGCTAGATATGGGTATGGATGTCGCTGAGATTTGGAAAGCAGTAGTCAGGCATAACCCAGAGATGCCTGAGAAGTTTCGGTAAATTTGAATTCGTGGGAGACTAAACCATGCCGAAAATTCAAGCTCCTTCAATCGCAGAACATCGCGAGCTTCGGCGCCATCAGCTGATAACAGCGGCTTTAGAACTCGCAATGAGCGGGGGAGCAGAAGCAGTTACGGTTTCTGCGGTTGCTCAAAAGGCTGGCTTATCACGAAGTTCTATTTATGAATATTTTGCTAGTTCTGCAGATCTGATTGCCGACCTAGTCGTTGAAGAGTTGAACTACTACACAGATCGATTAGCCCTTGCCATTAAAGATACGCATGATCCATTTGAGAAGATTGAATTATGGATTGCCGAGGGACTTCGCTACGTTCAAGATGGCCGCCACATGCTAGTAAAGAGCCTCAATACGATCTCAACCCCTGAATACCGTAAAGAGGAGGTTGCGATGGGTCACCGCAGATTAATCTCCCCACTTCGCCAAGCAATCGCCGAGACTGGTATTAAGGAGATTGCCTCCGCTGCAGCCTTTCTTCAGAGCGTGACAGATGCGGCAAGCGTTCGCATTGATGCCGGAAATGACGCAGAGCTCGAAATCCAGAACGCAGTTACTTTTGCGCTTGCTGGACTCCGAGCCCTAACAAAATAGTTTCTACTTCTTAATTGTTAATACAAAGCTCTGATTAAGTGCTTTGTAATTATCCATTGCCATCGCAGAAGCGTTAATTTTGCAGCTTCCAGCTTTTAGCGCCTTCAACGAATTCCCTTTTATGGAGCAATTCTTGGAAGAACTCTTATAGGCAATAACTTCGCCAAAATTAGAAATCTTGGCCAGGAGTAAGGACTGTCCAACCTTCAGAGAACTCTTTCCAAGGCTTGCACTTTGAGTACCTTGGAGAACATTGAATGGAAAATGTGAAGTTTTACTTCCGACTGTGACTGCGATGTCGCACTGTCCAGAGCCCTTAAGAGCAGTAACAGTATTTCCGGTTACGGGACAAAGCTCGGGAGTGTATGACTTGAACGCTACCGGAGCAGTAGAGTTTGAAGTTGCATCAAAGGTAAGAACCTGTCGGTATGCAATAGTTCCTAGAATATTCTCTTGAGTAGTAACGCCATTTATTTTCACTGACAACGTAAATGCAGAAGTAGCAGTTACCGGAGTTGTTCCTGTCGTTGGGAGAATATTGAAGGTAAATGGAACGAATTGATCTTCAGATAGATCTGTTGATTTTGTATGATCAAATTCAAGCCAGAGGCCACATTGCTGATGCGCACAATCGGCGCCCCATGCATTTCCGTTATCAATAGTAAATGCAATCACTTTAGTCGGAGCAAACGATGCTTGAGCATCAGTGCTGATCCATAAAGGTGCCTTAGTGTTTGAGTAGGTTGGTCGTGCACCAGCTACTGGCTGTACTGCTTGGAAGATATACAGTCCGCCAGTTGTTGGAAATCCAGCAAGAACAAAATGTAGTGTCTCACCAGCTGCGATTGTTGGAACACCTGAAATTGGAGCGCCTGTAGCTTCAGTGAACATCACTTTAGTGGACGCTGCATGTGATGCTGGAGCAAGTGAAATTCCTACAACAAGTGCTGCAAGAATGGATATGGATCTGCGCATTTTTCTCCTTTAAGTGTTCTCTATTTTTTACTACTGAAAGATAGTGGTATCGCTAAATCGTGGCTTCGGTCATCTCCGCGAGTGTGATCGGCTCGGATGTAAATTGCACATTTAACTTTGCGGCAATCGATTTTCCCGATCATGGGTGAGACTTTTATGATGACCTTAAATCGACCACCAGGAAGAAATGGTTTTGCCAGGCCAACCCCATAGGAAGGGGGATTAGATGAGATCCATATTGAAGCACCGGTAGCTCCGGTTTCATCAATACCGCCACCACATGGCGTTGGAAGTACTCCGACCTTCACGACAGTACAAAGTGCAACGTATATTCCAACGGTTTCATCGAAGTGCTGCCCAGTTATTACTAACTTATCGCCACTTTTAATGCCGGTTATTTTCGATACTTTCAAGCTTTCACCATGCGCACCAGTAAGCGCAGATACAGGGTTTATGAGCAATCCTGTTATGAGCGTTGCGGTAATGAGAACCTTTTTAAGCACAGGAGCAATATAAAACTCTTTGACAGATCTCTTATCCGACAACCTAGCCTCACTCGTCGGCTAAAGATTTGCCATACTCACTCCTGTGAAGAAGCTCATGCTGATTACGCTTATAGCGAGCCTAATCGTGAGCGGTTGCTCGACACAAAAGACACCTGTGTCGGATATTTCTGCGACGCAAATCGCACTTCCGATGATTCATTCTGCTGAAGTTCCAGCAGCAAAGAGAGTGGTGGCACTAGCTAACGGAAGCGCCGAAATTATTGCAGCGCTCGGATATCAATCGATTCTTGTCGGACGCGATGTTGCATCAAGTATTCCAGAGCTTGCAAAGATTCCAATCGACAATCCTTCGCATACGGTTTCGATCGAAAGCATACTTTCGCAGAAGCCAGATTTGATTGTGATTGATTCAAATACCAGTCCGCAGACTGCGCTGGATACCTTACGTAAGAGCGGAATCAAGATTGTTACAGTTTCTGATCCTTTTAATCTGCAAGGAGTTGGTGCAAAAGAGAACGAAGTTGCTGCTGCCATTGGAACCCCCTTGGCAGGAGTCAAACTTTCATCTCAGATTACAGCGTCAGCTTTCCCAAAGAGCATTATCAAAGTTGCATTTCTTTATGTGCGAGGTACCTCAGCAATCTACTTAATTGGTGGCAAGGGTTCTGGCGCAGATTCCTTGTTATCTGCAATTGGTATGCGTGATGTGGGAGCCGAAAAATTACCCCATCCATTTAATGCGATGACTGCTGAAGAGCTAATTTCAATGCAACCAGATGTACTCCTTTTAATGACAAAGGGACTTGCGTCAGTGAACGGAATAGAAGGACTTGTTGCTCTTCCGGGGATTGCTCAGACCCCAGCAGGCAAGAATCGCGCTGTCGTAACCGTCGATGACTCACTTTTACTCTCATTTGGACCCCGCTCGGTAGCCTTACTTCCTATGTTGCGAAGTGCAATTACAAAGGTGGTGAAATGAAGAAGCTAGCCATCTCTATTTTTATTGCAACTGTGATGGTGGCACTTTTCGTTCTCTCACTTCGCACTGGCATCTTGCATTTGAGCCATTCAGTATTCGCCTTAATTGGTAAGCACGATTCAACTGATGCCACCACTGTTTGGGATGTGCGTTTTCCGCGCGTAATGGGTGCGTTGATTATCGGTGCCGGGCTGGGTGTTGCGGGTGGTCTTGCGCAAGCAATCTTCCGCAATCCGCTAGCAGAACCAACCCTTATTGGACTTTCAAGTGGCGCAACCTTGGGAACAATCACGGTTATCGGGACCGGAATTGCTTCGTATGGATCAGCTATTAATGCGGTTTTTGCAATTCTCTTTGCAATACTGGCGGCAACGTTAGTGCAATTGTTGGCGCCAAATAAAGGTAATGGATTTCTCCTTACGGGCTTGGCAATCTCAGCAGTATTGATTGCAGTTGCGGGACTAGTCATTTCAATCTCGCCAAAGCCGGGAATTCAATCATTAGCTTTCTGGAATTTTGGTTCGCTGACGCTATTAAATAATTCCGTAGTTGCGATGATCGCCCCCTTCATTGGCGTTGGTTTAATCATCGCCTTCCTGATTGCGCCATCACTAGATGGATATAGCCTGGGCGAGTCCACCTCGCATTTCATGGGCATCAATCCAAAGCGAATTAGATATATTGCAATTATTGCGATGGCCTTATTGGTTGGAGCATCAGTGAGCGCGGTCGGTGCGATTGCATTCTTGGGCCTACTTGTTCCTCATATTGTTAGATTACTTATCGGGCCATCTCATCGCGCTATGTTGGCGATGTGCGCACTAGTTGGCGCGACTTTGTTGATGTTGGCTGATTTACTGGCACGCACTGTTGCTCAACCTCACGAAATTCCACTCGGCCTTCTGACATCACTTATTGGAGCACCAGCACTTATTATTCTTTTGCGCATCCAACGATCTGCGTGGGTGGATCATGATTGAAATCAAGCAACTCTCATTCTCGCGTTCGGCTAAAGAAATATTCACTAACTTTTCGGTGCAGATTTCTCCAACAGGGGCCACGCTACTAACTGGTGCCAACGGTTCAGGAAAGAGCACTCTCATTAATCTCATTGGGGGAGTACTAAAGCCACACTCGGGTTCAATCATTATTAATGGACTGGATATCAAAACACTTCGCACGAAAGAACAATCTAAAATTCGTTCCGTTGCCCCGCAACGACGTATCTTCGATTTAGCTTTTACCGTCAATGAAATTTTAGAGATAGTTCCACCAGGCATGAGTGCTTCGCATGCACCAGATGTCCTTGAAGCACTAGAAATTAGAGAGCTTGCAGATTTGAAAGTGACCGAGTTATCCCTCGGGCAGCAACAAAGAGTTAGCGTGGCTCTTGCTCTGATTCAGGCGGCTTCTTACTATCTGCTTGATGAACCCCTCAGCGCTCAGGACGCTAGCCATCAAGACCGAACGCTGGATCTGCTGACCATGCTCGCAAAAGAGCACGGCATTCTGGTTGTTGCCCATAATTCGGCCGCTTTTAAGGCCAGATTCGACGCTCATATCTCGCTTTAGTTCGCTTTAGTTCGATTTAGTGAGCGCCTTGAGCGTGTCTTTCCCATTCGAACAGATGTTCGGTACTATTGCCCTATTCGCGCCACCCACCTCGGGCTGGCGTGGATATACCCAACCAGAGCGGTTCCAC
>CAIVOW010000051.1 GCA_903907665.1 uncultured Actinomycetes bacterium
TATACCAAATATATTTTCCAATACGCGAGCTACAGCCTGATAATAATTAGGCGGCAATGGAGTTCTCACCGATAGAAAGGCATTGTAAAATACAGATGGTAAAATTCGACGTTGGCGGCTTATCTAATAAAAGCAATTCTGGATTGGGCATGAGTGCGCGGGCTATCAGGGCTCTCTTTTTTTCGCCATCACTTAACGTACCAAAAATTCGTTCGGCAAGATCACGCACGCCAAGGGTGGTTAGTAGCCCCATGGCTCGAGATTCATCCCATAGGTCATATTGCTCAGACCATCTTCCGTAGATTGCATATGCCGAGGTAAGAACGACATTCATCACGCTCTCATCAAAGGGGATGTTGTCCAAAATGTTATTGGTCATCAGGCCAATGCGCGGGCGAAGTTCAAAGACATCGACCTTGCCTAACATTTCTCCAAGAATTTCAATGTGGCCAGTTGTGGGATGCATCTGCGTGCCGGCAAGTTGAAAAAAAGTAGTTTTCCCTGCCCCGTTTGGCCCAAGTACGACCCATCGCTCCCCTTCTTGAATTGTAAGACTGAGGGGTCCAAGTATTTTTTTGTTGCCTCGAGTAACAGTTACTTGGTCGCATTGAAGTATTCGGCTCACGAGAGTGAAAGATACCCGCCTTATCGCCCAAACACCCTAAAATGCGGATATGAATACGGAAGTTTTACCCGACCCGACCTTTACTGCTCTTATTCTTCTTTCTGGAGCAGATGCCCCAGGGGTCACTCAGTCGCTCTTTGAAGCTCTCTCCCCCTTTGCTTTAACTGTTTTAGATATGGAGCAGGTAGTTATCCGCGGAAGACTCATTCTTACTGTCCTTATTCAATTAGATCCAGCCCATGCAGATGGTGTAGAAGATGACCTTCTAGCACTGGGTGAGCGCCTAAAATTAGATGTAGCAATTGATTTCACCGATATCCTGCGAGATCCAAGAGTTAGTGAACAAGCGCTACAACTAGTAATCCTTGCTAAAGAGTTGAGACCTATTTCTGTAGCTCGGGTAAGCGCTGTTATCGCATCTCACCAAGGCAACGTTGAGCGCTTTCGAAGAACTGCTTTTTTTCCTATAACAGCGATTGAATTTGATGTTTCTCTACCTGCCGATCAATCCGCAAAAGATCTCCAGCGAGATCTCGCTGATTTAGCCCTTAACGAAGGTATAGATCTTGCCATCGAAGCTGGTGGATTGATGAGGCGTTCCAAGCGAATTGTCATGCTGGATATGGACTCTACTTTCATTCAACAAGAAGTCATTGATTTACTCGCTGAAGAAGCGGGAGTTGGAGCTGAGGTCAAGAAGATCACAGAGTCAGCGATGCGCGGAGATCTAGATTTCCAACAATCCCTAGAAGCTAGAACTGCTCTTTTGGCGGGGCTCGCTGAAGCCGCCGTGATCAGCACTCGCAGTAAAATCACCTTAACGCCTGGGGCGCGAACGCTAGTGCGTACGCTGCACCGTTTAGGACACAAAGTTGGAATCGTCTCTGGTGGATTTACGAACGTTATTGCTCCGCTCATGGATGAAATGAGCGTTGATTTTTTTCGCGCCAACACGTTAGAAGTTCGGGACGGAAAACTTACTGGCAAAATAGTTGGAGCAATTGTCGATAGAGCTGCAAAAGCTAAGTTCCTTGCAGAGTTTGCAGAAAAAGAAGGCGTTCCACTTTCTCAGACAATTGCAGTCGGTGATGGCGCAAATGATTTAGATATGCTCAAAGCTGCTGGACTTGGAATCGCTTTCAACGCCAAACCTGCCGTGAAAGCAGAAGCAGATAGTTCGATTAATACTCCGTATTTAGATGGCATTCTCTACTTAATGGGTATTCCACGAGATGAAATTGAGGCGGCTGATAGAAGTTCTTAAAGTCGGCTTGCATGAATATCTGTTACAAGTATTCCTCTTGCCCCTACTTTATAAAGTTCATCCATAATTCTATTTACTTCACGGCTCTTGACCATCGCTCGCACAGCGCTCCAGCCCTCTTTTTGTAGGGGCGAAATCGTAGGCGATTCAATTCCGGGAGTAATGGCAGTAGCACTCTCAAGATTCTCTGTCTGTATGTCATAGTCCACTAAAACATATTGGCGCGCGGTGACCACACCATTAATACGTCGAATGAGCGTTTCAACGGCATCACTTCGTTCCACACCCGTACGCTCAATCAGAATTGCTTCTGACTCCAATAGCGGTGCTCCGAAAACCTTAAGCCCAGCTTGGCGAAGTGTCCCACCGGTAGAGACCACATCTGCAATGACATCAGCAACGCCTAGTCGAATGGATGACTCGACAGCTCCATCTAACCGGACAACAGATGCCGCAATATTCGCACTCTTCAAATAATTCTCTAACAGACCTGGATAGGCAGTGGCGATACGTTTGCCCGCTAACGGCACTTCTTCGGGAGCCGCAAATCTAAAGGTACTGCGCCCAAAATCTAAAGCCAGGATTTCACGGGCCGTTACTCCGCTATCAATCAGTAAGTCTCTGCCAGTTATTCCGATAGAGAGCTCTCCAGAACCAACATAAATAGCAATGTCGCGGGGGCGAAGATAATAAAATTCAATATCATTTTCTGGATCATAAAGCGTGAGATCGCGAAGATCGGTTCGCTGGCGATAGCCGGCCTCTTTTAGAACAAGAGATGCGCTTTCGGCAAGTGATCCTTTATTTGGAACAGCAACTTTAAACATATTTCCTCAGAGCTCCTTGTATACATCTTCAAGAGTGATTCCCCGGGCTATCATCAGCACTTGGAGACGATAGAGCAGTTGGCTAATTTCTGTCGCTAGCGCTTGGTCTGATTCATGCTCAGCGGCTAGCCAAACTTCACCAGCTTCTTCAATAATTTTCTTTCCCATCGCGTGGACACCCTCGTCCAGAGCTGTCACAGTAGATGAGCCCTCTGGCCGAGTCGAAGCTTTTTCGTTTAACTCTATCCACAAGGATTCAAAACTCTTCATGGCATAAGTTTACTAGACGGAATGAGTCTCCCGTTTTTCATTCTTTGAGATTCGAAGCCATGAAGCGAAACCCCACATCACAAAGGGAAGATAAATCGCGTAAAGCGTTCCGGTTGGGTAATACCCGTTCTTGAAGGCAAACGGCACCCCAACAAAATCAACGGCAATCCAGACCAACCAGAATTCGACGTAACCCCTACTCATCCCGTACGTGGCTAGCGCAGTCCCAGTGAAGATCCAGGTATCAACCAAGAGCCAGGTACCACTCTCACCGAGTGCTACAAAAATTCTCGAAGAAATGAAAAAGAAAGCGACGACTCCGGGAATGAGGTAGGCCTTCTCTTTAGCTGTCGTCCATCGAGGTGACACAACAGGATCATCGTGATTAGCCCGCTTGTGTGCAGCCCAGCGTATCCACCCATAAATACTGACGATGATGAGTAATAGGTTGCGCCCAGCTTGCCCATAGAAATTTGCATGCTGTGCTTTATCTCCGAAGGAGAAGAGCGCGCCCAAAAAGACAGTAAAGAGAAGACCATCGCCAAGAATTCCGATAGGCCAGGCTGCAACCTTGCGACGCATCCCAAGAACGGCGCTTGTTAATCCAAGGACGCCTCCAACGATCTCTCGGACTGCTATTGATTTGCTCCCAAAGTGAAGATTGGTTTCAAAAAGCCACTTAAGAATTGACATCCTTACTCCCTTATTTGTTTTGACCGATAAAAGTATGGGGCCTACTAACGTGCTAACTAATGTGAGAGCTAATGTGGGAGCTAATGTGGGAGGAAAGCACCAGCAATTGCACGGAGTTCGTCAACAATGAGACCTGGATTCTCAGACTTATAAACGGCGCTACCTGCAACAAAAGTGTCGGCTCCGGCGGAAGCTGCTTTAGCAATTGTCTCAAGGCTCACTCCCCCATCCACTTGAATCCATTGTGAACCTTGATTCTCTGAAACAAGAGTTCGAAGTACGCGAACTTTTGACAACATATCTTCCATAAAAGGTTGTCCCCCCTTTCCTGGCTCAACCGTCATCACAAGTAACATATCTACATCATCGATATAGTCGAAGAGAGCCTCAACTGGCGTCGCAGGTTTAATTGCTAAAGCAGCACGCGCGCCATGAAGCCTAATCTTTCGCAGAGTTTCCCGTGGAGTTTGAGTAGCTTCAAGATGCACAGTTACACTTTTTGATCCAGCCAGAGCAAACTCAGGTCCTTGAGCATCTGGATCTTCAATCATTAAATGAGAGTCAACAGGTAAGCGTGATTGCGCAATAATCTTTATAGACTCATCGAAGGAGAATGTGGTTGAGGGGACAAACTTTCCGTCCATGATATCCAAATGCAACCAGTCAGCATGATTTTCAATACGAGAGATCTCATGGGCTAACTTTTGCTTGTCTGCATTTAAGATGCTGGGACAGATTCGAACGGAGTTCATGTAGAAACCTTAACCCTCACTTATTGTTTTCTTCGAAAAAGGGCCATAAACATGGCATCGGTGTCATCCACATCAGTCCACAATTGCATCGTTCCATCGCTCTGAACAGACCCCTCTGAGGCTTTTCCTATGAAAGGTTTTATGTTGACCACTTCGAAATCTTTGTGACGGTAGAGGAAATCTGCAACCTGTAGACGAGTTTCGGCAAGATGAGGAGAGCAAGTCACGTAGGCAATCAGGCCATTTTTCGAAAGAATCTCTGTTGCTGAATCTAGAAGTTCTCTTTGAATCACCACTAACTCTTTCAGATCCTGCATCGTGCGTCGCCACCTAGCCTCTGGGCGACGGCGCAGCGCTCCTAAGCCGGTACAAGGCGCATCAATTAAAATACGGTCATATCTTTCATCACTCTGCCCAAGTGCCTGGCCCGCTCCAACTTTTACAAAATTGGAGGGTATTACTTGGGCGACAAGAGCGGCTCGATGCTCTGAAATCTCATTTGCAATAAAAGTATCGGCCGGTCTAAAGGTGCGCAGTGAATGATAGAGATAGGCGGCCTTTCCTCCGGGCCCAGCGCACATATCTAGCCAAGCCAAGGAGGTTTCATTATCGTTGATTGAGGCTGTGGCCAAAAAAGTTTCTCCAACTATTTGGGAACCACGATCTTGTACTCCTGCTCGCCGTTCCCGAATGGCTAAATAGCTGCGCGGTGGTTGATGGGACAAGACTCCATGCGGTGTTCCTGCCAAAACCTCTCCACCATCCTGCATTAACTCCTCACGAGTAGATTCACTCGGCCAGGCAACTAGGTGAGGCGAAGCTGGCGCGTTATTAGACATGAGAATACTTTCGACTCGATTCCAGTCTTTGACTAAATCATAAAAAGCTTGAACTATCCAAGTGGGATGCGAATATTCAGTACTTAATCGTGAGAGCTCATCTTCATAGACTGGGGTCGATGTATCACGAATAGCGCTTCGCAAGACCGCATTGACAAAACCTCCCACACTTTCACCGACAATATACTTAGCCAAGTCTACGGTCTGACTTACAGAAGCATGCTCTGGCGTGCGCATACCAATTATTTCGTGCATACCCATTCGCAATATATCTACTACCGCTGGATCTACTCTTTCGATTGGTCTATCAATGTGCTTGCTTATTACCGAATCTTATTTACCTTGCATACGAAGCGTTCCATATGAAAGCTCGGTTGCGAAAGCTCTATCTCGCTCATCTAGTTTCGAGTTATCCAGAAGGTTAGGCAGGCGTAAATTGGCGTAGGCTCCTTCGCGATTGACTTGATGGATGAGATTGTATGCAACTAGTCGAGACTCAGACGCAGCGGGCCGCTTCTTATTCACAAAGCTCACCTTCGATAATACGAGCCCCTCTGGCGAAATCAGCACCACTCATTGATTTCTTACCAGATGGCGTAACGTATAAAAGTTGAACGGCGCCATCACTTACCTGCAAAAAAAGATCTTGATCCCTCACAAATAGCGTTCCCAGTGGCTTTAGCGAGACCGAGCCAACGCAATTCACGGCTTTATCAATACCTAATCGTTGACCACGAAATGTTAAGAATGTGCCAGGATTGTGTGAGAGCGCTCGAATTTGTGCCAATACGTGCGCTACCGATTGTGAGATTTCAATTCTTCCAGCACCTTTATCCAATTTGGGAGCATACGTTGCAACTTCGGCTGATTGGGATGTAGGAACGGCGCCTGCTGCTATTCGATTCAGAAGATGAGGTATTTCTTCACCTGCTTCTTTTGATAGACGATCAAGAAGTTCGGGCGTAGTTTCTGTCTCACCGATTTCGATTCTCTTTGAAAAATAGATAGGACCGGTATCCATTCCTTCGTCGAGTTGGAAAATCGAGATGCCGGTATTTTTCTCCTGATTCATTATCGCGTATTGAACTGGCGCAGCTCCGCGCCAATTAGGCAATAAAGAGAAATGAATATTGAGCCAACCATACTTTGGAATCTTTAAAGATGGCGATTGAATTAATCGACCATAAGCAACAGTTACGACCAAATCAACCGTATTTTTTGAAACAATGTCGTGTAGCGCGTCGTTTGAATCGGGCTTAAAAACCTCTAGCTTCTGCACCTGCGCATAGGCAGCAAAAGGGTTAGGAGTAACTCCCTGGCCCCTTCCGCTTTTCTTATCCGGATTAGTGATTACATAAATCACGTCATGAGAACTCGAGATAAGAGCCTCCAATATTGGAATACCGACTTCTGATGAACTTGCAATTGCAACGCGCAAGCTTTCCTTCTCTGCGCTCAAACTCAGAATCCTAAGCCGCGCGTAGTGTGAGGCGATACTCTGATGGTTGGAATTGAGCCTGCATCAGTTGCCGTTCCAAACCATTCACTTTCACGAATCTCTCGCATTGCAGACTTTCGATCCTCTTCGCTTAATTTATCAATGAATAGAATCCCATTGAGATGGTCGGTCTCGTGTTGAAGTGCTCGCGCCAGGAACTCGCTGCCTTCGACAATCACTGGTTCACCATGCATATTAAATCCTTTTGCAACAGCGCGCATGGCGCGAGGAGTGTTATAAGAAAGCGAGGGAAAGCTTAAGCAGCCTTCATCTCCTTCTTGCATCTCATCACTTAAATCCAGAGTGGGATTAATCAAATGTCCCACAGCATCATCCACATCCCAGACAAAAACTCGAAGGGAGACTCCTATTTGTGGCGCAGCAAGACCAGCGCCCGGGGCGTTCTGCATCGTCTCCACTAAGTCGGCGATTAGTGTTCGCAGCTCCTTATCGAAAGTTGTGACAGGTGAGGCAGGAGTCGTGAGCACCGGGTCCCCGAAGTAGCGAATCGCTTTAATCGACATAGGCTAATTCTAGATGAAATCGTATGGATCGACGGCCACTCGAAGGACTTTAAGACCCTGCAAGCTGCGA
>CAIVOW010000052.1 GCA_903907665.1 uncultured Actinomycetes bacterium
TATTTTTTCCATAGCAATTCTTGATCTAGAATAGATAAAGATTCAAGAAAAGAGCCCTCCAAATACGCAATTTCAAACGGAAGGTTCAATTTGCCCTCTGACATGCGTTAAAATTACCACTCTAAAGAAACAAATGGCAGACCTGCTCGATGTTTCCACATCGGATACGAGTTTGAGGAAACTTGATTTTTTCTCTCAAAAACCCAAGGAACGCAAATATTCCCGGACGGCAAAAGTAGCTCGAACGTCATCTCGGTTGTAAGAATCCAGCCAAGCGATGGCTTCTTCTTGTTCTTGCTTTGATGCAACCTTGCTGGTCGCTGTCTTGTATTTAAGCAGCGAACCAGCACCGCCAGGATCTTTTACCGCCCACGAGAAATTGGCGACTTTAGCTAAAAGCTTTATTGAGTAACCCATGGTTGGGAATGAAATTTTTCTCGTGTAAGTAAGCAAATCTACAAAATATTGGGTTGTAAAATTTAGTACTTCGGCTTCAGATGGAACACCGGCTTGGCCTTGATACTTCTTCGCAAACTTATTCCACCACGTTCTCTCATGAGGCGAATAATGAAAAATTCCAATTGATTTTCCAGCCGCCTCGGCTTTTGCGACCTCTGATTGAAGCTTTTCCCAGACAGTAAGCATGATTTCATATTCGCCCACATCAGTATTTGAGTAGTCGGAAACAGTTTCGATCTTTGCTTTGCGCCAATCTTTACTTACTGTTCGATCAAGAATCCCATAGCCATAGAGGTACAGACGGTCTTCCCCTATTGGTTCACTTATTTCTAACTCGCGGAGCGCTTCCATGGAGTTTTCAAGATCGATATCGATTTCAATATCGAATTCGGGTAAATCAAGTGGCGATGAAGGGTCAAGTATTTCTGGCACTTGAGATTTCCATACTCGCCCTCGAATTTGCGATTTGATCATGTCGTCGTTTATAGGCGTTGCCTGTAGTAACTCATCGATACTTTTTATTCCAGGCATGCTTTTTGCAACAATTTTTGGAGTGACTGATGCCAAAAGTGTGATGTGTCCCCCACCTGGATAATTTTCCATTTCCGAGAGGCAAGTCAATTTATATTCGCAAAGAGTGCAACCCATTTTGCCTGGCATATTTTCTGCGATTATTCCTGAGGCTTGTAACGGGTTTTGGTTTTCTGTCATTGCAGCTCTAACAAGATCAAAGGCAATCTCAAATTCTTGATCGTATTGAGTAAGCGCTAATGTCTGCTTTGCACCAACCCCTAAGACAACTTCAGAAATTTTAGACCAAGCAATAGTTTCAAGATCGCGGCCAATAATCCCGGTCCAAAGTCCTGGACTGGCAAGACCCAAAGTTTGTAGATGTCTTGAGTAGTGGGCTAACTGATGTAAATCTTCGGTTTCAAATTTCCCGCCTATCTCTTCTCCGTCTGCCGGGCTAAAATTCGGAAGAGTTGAAAGCCAGGCTTTGTTACTTTTAGTTGCATCCAGCGCCTTATGACTTTTTATATCCACAGGAGCCCAAAAAGGTTTGTCTGCGCTATCTGAACCTAACTTAATTAGTAGATCGGGGCGACTTGCCCGCGGCGAATCCGAAAGCACCACACCAAGTTTTCGACCAATTTCAGCTTCACAAATTTCGCCAATGTCTGCTCCCACGATGACTTCAGATTCTGGAGCAAGGAGCGCATCTGCTGTTTGTAGTTGTTGTTCTTCGCGAGAAGCATTTATGTCGACCTGGACCAAATTTTTGAAATGTACCTTTAGCCCTTCAATCACCTTTAGTTCATGAATCTTGCCTTGCTCTTTGAATTCTTCAGCCACGGCATTTTCTGGATCAGGAACTAAGCCAGGAAAAGAATTGGGAGCATGCTTCTTGTGTAACCACTCATGGCAGGAAATGGATGCACGCGAGTCCAACCTCATGTTGCAATGTTACTTCGCGTTGGTAATTTCTACTTACAATTTAGAAGAGTTATCGAGGAAGGGTCAAGCATGATCGACCTTCAACGCAAAGAAATCAACGGTCACTTGCATGCCTTGGAAAAGTCCGGAATTGAGGCGGACCTGGCGAACTTGCCCGTATTTGGAAAGTAGATCTCCCAAGGCATTATTACCTGCTTCGATCAAATTCTTTGATCCCCCAAACTTCTTTATGTAACTTTGATGGTATTTGGAATAAGTAACCTGGCCATAATCAAAATCCCAATCTTCGGGAATATCAACTGTAAATAGAACAGTTGTAAAAATGACACTGCCGTCTCGTTCCGCTCTCCCTAAATATTTTTTTAAAGTCTTACGTGACTTCTGAGTGTCTCGTTTGAGGTCAGCTGAAATGCTCTTCTCCCCTTTAAGGAGGCGGCCATTATTTGCAGCATCTTTATGTATGTAGGACTTTCCTTCGATGATGGCTAGCGGATGCAAGCGGTCATTCACAATAAGATCATGGCGTTTCCATTCGCGACCAATGTATTGATTGCGTCCATCGAGACCCAGAGTTCTACTCATGTATGCCGCGAGGATGTCGCGTAGGAATAACTCTGATTTTCCTGTTGCAAAGAGATAGGCAATATCGTCTGGGTGAATCTGATTTGCTGCTTCTAACATCATTTCACAAACGGTAATTTCGTTGATTTCTTTATTCATCGCCCGCTCCTTGCTTCTTTATCTTCCA
>CAIVOW010000053.1 GCA_903907665.1 uncultured Actinomycetes bacterium
GTCGCAATGAGGATGACATCTGGCTTAGCAGCAGAATCGGAAAGTATGTAAGCGCCAAAGGCAACTCCTTCGGCTGAGGTGAATATTGTCCGATCTAAGACCGGCAAGTTTTGCCGAGAGAGTGCAAAGCCAGCAGGCTTGCGGCGCTTGATGACTTCACGCCAAGCAATCGCAGTCTCGTTGGCATCTGCTGGTCTAATAACGGAAAAATTCGGAATTGCACGTAGGGCGGCCACGTGTTCTACCGGCTGATGAGTTGGGCCATCTTCACCTAATCCCACCGAATCATGAGTCCAAACAAATGTCGAGGCGATATTCATGAGCGCAGCAAGCCTTACAGCCCCACGCATGTAATCGGAGAAGACGAGAAAAGTTCCAGCAAAAGATTTTGTGAGTCCGTGTAGAGCTATACCGTTAAGTATTGCGCCCATGGCGTGTTCACGAATTCCGTAATGAATAACACGGCCATACGGGTTGGCATCTTTCATTTCACTTGTACTTGGCAAGAAGGAGTCCCCTCCTTCAATAGTTGTGTTATTTGACTCTGCCAAATCTGCAGAGCCTCCCCAGAATTCTGGAAGCACTGATGCAATCGCATTAATAATCTTTCCAGAAGCAGCTCGCGTAGCGATTTCTTTATCGGAGGAAAAAGCTGGAATAGAACTTTCCCAGTCATCAGGGAGCCCGTGAGTCTGTAGGCGATTCAAAAGTTCTGCACGCTGCGGATTGGCCAAGCTCCAACTCTTAAATTGATTTTCCCATGCAAGTCGATCACTAGTTCCGCGCTCAATTACTTTACGCGCATGTGCGACTACAACTTCGGGAGCGGCAAAGAATTCTTCTGGGTTTAACCCAAGTTCGACCTTAGTCGCTGCTATCTCTTCATTACCCAGTGCTGATCCGTGAGACTTCGAAGTTCCGCGGGCGCGAGGAGCCGGCCAAGCAATGACAGTTTTCAAGCGAATGAGAGTTGGCTTATCTGTGGTGCTTTCTGCTACTTCCATTGCATTTTCTAGCGCGTTCCGATCAACATCACCATTGGCCTGAGCTGCTACATCAATGACACTCCAGCCATACGCGCGATATCTGGCAGAAACATCTTCCGTGAAAGAGACGTGAGTATCTCCCTCGATAGAGATTCTATTGTCATCATAAATAACTTTGAGGTTTCCAAGTGCCTGAGTTCCGGCCAGCGAAGAAGCTTCAGCACTGACACCTTCTTGCAAATCTCCATCAGAGCAAATGACCCAAATATTGTGGTCAAAGAGTGAGGTTTCGGAATCTGGATCAAAAAGACCCTTCTCATATCGTTGCGCCATAGCCATTCCAACTGCACTTGCGATGCCAGAGCCAAGCGGGCCGGTAGTAATTTCAACACCATCTGTGTGGCCGTATTCAGGGTGACCAGGCGTTAATGAACCTTGCGTTCTAAATGATTTTAGATCATCAATAGTCAGGCCATAACCGGATAAAAATAACTGTATATACAAAGTCAGCGAAGAATGTCCGCAAGAGAGTACAAAGCGATCACGTCCAAGCCAATGAGGATGAGCTGGATCATGTTTGAGGAATCTTTGGAAGAGGGTGTACGCAACAGGTGCAAGTGACATTGCAGTTCCTGGATGTCCGTTCCCGACCTTCTGTACAGAATCTGCTGCGAGTGCACGCGAAATTGCTACGGCTTTATCATCTAATTGATTCCAAGTGGTGCGGGAATTGCTGCTCATCTACTACTCCTATAGCTTTGCCTCAAGTGGAAAATATATCAACTACGTTTCAATAGTTGAGTTGAATAAGTGAACGAACTTATTGATGTCCACACCAGTGTGGAGCCTAATAAATGAGCCCCTACTAGTAGCTCAGGCACTCCTGTGAAATATTGAGTGTATCCAATCAATCCTTGAGCAAGACAAATCACTAAAAAGAGCCCAATTTTCTGAGCAGCTAAATCCTTGGTATCTCCTACTTCGATGGCCTTGATTAAAATCCAAAGTCCGAAGGAGATCGAAATGAGAGCAATGACGCTATCTGCGTGAAGCCATGAGATTGTGCGAGGGTCTAAATGGAAACGTTTTGCTTGTACGTCACCAGCGTGTGGTCCGCTACCCGTTACAAATATTCCAAGATTAATCACCATGAAAGAAAGAAGCAGAACGAGGCGGCCCATCTTTTTTGAGAGTGGCGCAATTGTCACTCGTTTTACATCCAACATGCGCTGGCGAAGCCAGAGAGATGCTGCAATAAGGAAAATCGAAAGAAGGAAATGGGCACCTACTGCGAAAGGGTTGAGATGCGTTAGTACGGAAATTCCGCCCACCACTATTTGAGCAACTAAACCGAGCAACTGAATTGCCGTTAGCCAAGCAATCGCTTTGGAGTCGAGACGATTTCGTCCCCACCTAAAAAAGCCAATAACAACAGCAAGAATTGCGATTACAAGCAAGATTGTCAGAAGTCGATTTCCAAATTCAATCCACGAATGAAGGCGACCCTGGGCTTGATGGGGCACTGGGGTGTATGACCCTGGCGTGCATTGCGGCCAGGTAGGGCAACCGAGCCCAGATCCGGTCAATCGGACCGCTCCGCCGGTCACCACAATTCCTACTTGGGCTACCAAGAGGAAGGTATAGATAAACCGCTTCACGCTCGTAGCCTAGAGCGTCCCGAACATCAGCCGGCGCATCAACCCGGCCGGTGGAAATCCAGTGAGACCAGCATCTCAGGAGGGCTTGTCGGGAAGAGTGAGTCCGGTTGGTCAAATGGAGCGAATTACGCAACACTTATGTTGTGAAAAAGAATGAGCCAGATAAGACCCGCGATCTCGTGGCTCGATCCATTCTTGAGCGCGGACCGGCTACGGCTGTGGATCTTGCCGAGCAACTTTCAATTACCCCAGCTGGCATACGCCGGCACCTAGATGGTCTGGTCGCAGATGGAATTCTGGAATCGCGCGAAGCTCACGTAACCAGTGCCAATTTACGCGGACGCGGACGACCAGCAAAAGTTTTTATTATGACCGATGAAGGCAGAGAGAAGTTTGAGCATTCCTACGATGATTTAGCTGTCTCTGCTCTGAAATTTATGTCAAGTAAAAGTGGTTCCCATCTTGTTTCAGAGTTTGCGATGAACCGTGCTGAAGAAATTGAGCGTAAAGCACTGAAGAAAGTCGCATCTAAGGTCAGTATGAAAGCGCGAGTAGATGCACTAACCGAACATCTTTCTGCAGAAGGATATGCCGCTACAACGGCTACGCGCGGAAGTGGTATCGAAATTTGCCAGCATCACTGTCCGGTGGCGCATGTTGCGGCGCAATTTCCACAGCTCTGTGAAGCTGAGACTGAAATCATTTCAAGAATGTTGGGAACTCACGTACAACGTCTAGCAACTATCGCAAATGGCGATGGAGTGTGCACCACTTTTATTCCAAAAATAGCAGAACGAAATATGGATCAAAGAAATACCCAACAAGCAAGATCACTAACAACAAGTAGGGGAGTCTAAATTGAGCAACACGACTGCACATCCAGAACTCGATGGAATCGGCAACTATGAATATGGTTGGTCGGATGCCAACGATGTGGGTAAAAACTCTCATCGTGGATTAAGCGAAGCGGTCGTTCGCGATATTTCAAGTAAGAAGAGTGAGCCACAATGGATGCTCGACTTCCGCCTCAAAGGTTTAGAGCTGTTCTACAAGAAGCCAATGCCAAATTGGGGCTCAGACTTATCCGGTGTGTTCTTTGACAAAATTAAGTATTTTGTTCGTAGCACCGAGAAGCAAGCTCAAACATGGGAAGATCTTCCAGAAGATATCCGCAATACCTATGATCGACTTGGAATTCCAGATGCTGAGCGAAATCGCTTAGTTGCTGGTGTGGCTGCTCAGTATGAGTCTGAGGTTGTGTACCACTCTATTCGCGAAGATCTTGAAGCTCAAGGCGTTATCTTCGTTGATACCGATTCTGGTCTTCGTGAGCATGAAGAGCTCTTCCGTGAATATTTTGGAACCGTTATTCCCGTTGGTGATAATAAATTCGCCGCTCTCAACTCTTCAGTCTGGTCCGGTGGTTCATTCATCTATGTACCAAAGGGTGTAAAGGTTGATATTCCTTTGCAAGCATATTTCCGTATCAACACCGAGAATATGGGTCAATTTGAACGTACTCTCATTATTGCCGATGAAGATTCGTATGTGCATTATGTTGAGGGCTGTACAGCGCCTATTTACTCATCAGATTCTTTGCACTCGGCTGTTGTTGAAATCATTGTCAAGAAGAATGCTCGTGTTCGTTACACAACGATTCAGAATTGGTCGAACAACGTCTATAACCTTGTAACAAAGCGTGCAACATGTGCTGAAGGTGCAACAATGGAATGGATCGATGGAAATATCGGTTCCAAGGTTACGATGAAATATCCTGCAGTTTTCCTTATGGGCCCACATTCTAAAGGCGAAACACTTTCCATCGCTTTTGCCGGAGCTGGACAACATCAGGATGCTGGAGCAAAAATGGTTCATGCGGCTCCATATACCTCATCAACTATTATTTCTAAGTCTGTAGCACGCGGTGGCGGTAGAACGTCTTACCGCGGGTTGATTCAGGTACAAGATGGAGCCCACCACTCTGCTTCAACAGTTAAATGCGATGCACTTTTGGTAGACACAATTTCTCGCTCCGATACCTATCCATATGTAGATATTCGTGAAGACGATGTCTCAATGGGGCATGAAGCAACAGTTTCCAAGATCAGCGATGATCAGTTGTTTTATCTGATGTCCCGTGGATTAGAAGAAGATGAAGCAATGGCCATGATTGTTCGAGGATTTATTGAACCAATCGCTCGAGAACTGCCTATGGAGTATGCCCTTGAACTTAATCGTTTGATCGAGCTCCAGATGGAAGGTGCTGTCGGCTAATGTCTTTACAATCAAATTTACTGGATTCACATACGCCAACGGCTCGTGAAGAGCTCTGGCGTTTTACCCCATTAGCAAAACTACGAGGTCTGCATGATCTCGAAGTGAAGTTAGCTTCTCGTGTTTCACTTGGAACAACACTTAGCCAGTCTGGATTATCTATTTCAATCGTCGATGCAGCTGATTCACCATCAACTTCGGAAACAAAAGACTTAGTGTCCCTTCGAGTTCGAGAGCTTGCAACAAAAGTTTTGCAGGTAAATATTGCTGCTAACGCAGAAGTTGAAGAACCAATCTTCCTTGCTCGCACTGTCGAATCTCTCGATCCAGAAGTTTCGCGTACCAGCATTCACATGGGAGCTAATAGTCGAGCAACTATTGTTGTTGAAAACGTTGGTTCAATAACATTGGCAGAAGAAATTGTCATGACTCTGGATACTGGCGCAAGTTTAAAGTTCATCTCTTTACAGGAGTGGGAGAGTGATGCGGTCCATCTTGGTCATCATCACGCCATTATTGGTAAAGATGCGACTTTTAATTCAACGGTAATTACTTTAGGGGGATCACTTGTAAGGCTGCTCCCGACTGTTGAATATGCAGGACCGGGCGCTAGCGCTGAATTGTCTGGGATCTACTTTGCAACAAGCGGTCAGCATTTGGAGCACCGAATTCATGTAGATCACAACTTGCCTCATGCAAAGTCTCGCGTTAACTACAAAGGCGCTTTGCACGGAGATAAAGCTCGCACCGTCTGGTTCGGAGATGTATATATCCGGGCAAATGCCGAAGGCACTGATACGTATGAAGTGAATCGCAATCTCCTGCTCTCTGACGGAGCTCGCGCAGATTCAGTTCCAAATTTAGAAATTGAAACTGGCGAAATTGTTGGTGCCGGACACGCAAGTACAACTGGTCGCTTTGATGATGAGCAATTGTTCTACTTGCAATCAAGAGGTATCCCAGCGAATATTGCACGACAATTAGTCATTCGTGGCTTTTTTCTAGAGATTGTCGCCAAGCTCGGGTTACCGGAAATTGAAGAGCGCATCATGACTCGAATCGAAGCTGAACTAGAGAAAGCTTCGTCGTGATGACCCAGATCAACAAAACAGACCTTCTTGAGGGTAAGCCACAGAGAGTTCTTGTGGGTGAAACTTCAGTGTGCGTTGTAAAAGTGAAGGACGAAGTATTTGCAGTAGCTGATACCTGCTCCCACGCTGAAGCATCACTCTCTGAAGGTGAGACCTCGGATTACAAAATCGAATGTTGGCTGCACGGTGCAGAATTTGACCTACGCACAGGAGCAGCTATTTCTCTTCCAGCAACAGAAGCCCTAGAAACCTTTACCGTTATTGATAACGGCGACACAGTAGAGATCGGATAAATCATGAGCACACTAGAAATCAAAAATCTTCAAGTTGCAGTTTCAACAGATGAAGGAATGAAACAAATTTTGCGCGGGGTTGATCTCACGATCAAATCTGGTGAAACCCATGCAATCATGGGGCCAAACGGCTCAGGCAAGTCCACCCTTGCTTATTCAATCGCTGGTCACCCAAAGTACACAGTCACTGGAGGCTCAATGCTACTCGATGGTGTTGACGTGCTAGAGATGCGTGTTGATGAGCGCGCTAAAGCTGGCCTATTCCTAGCCATGCAGTATCCGGTTGAAGTACCCGGTGTTTCAGTATCCAATTTCTTGCGCACGGCTGCAACCGCGATTCGCGGGGAAGCACCCAAAGTTCGTACATGGGTGGGAGAAGTCAAAGAAGCAATGACCAAGCTCAATATGGATCCTGCTTTCGCTGAACGAAATGTAAACGAAGGATTCTCAGGAGGCGAGAAGAAGCGCCACGAGATCCTTCAAATGGAATTACTTCGACCAAAAATTGCAATTCTCGATGAGACTGACTCTGGACTAGACGTGGACGCGCTGCGGGTTGTGTCAGAAGGAGTCAATCGCGTAAAGGATTCGCATGACATCGGGATAATGCTTATCACTCACTACACCCGTATTCTTAGATATATCAAGCCTGATTTTGTACACGTTTTTGCTGCTGGCCGTATTGTTGAAGAAGGCGGCGCCGAACTTGCCGATAAATTAGAAGAGAAGGGTTATGCAGAGTACGTCACTGCATAAAAATATTTCGATGCCAACCGCCTCACTCCAACCGTTGAACGCCGAAGCGTTGAAGAATGATTTCCCCATTCTTCGTCGTACCATGCGCGGTGGAAAAGGGCTGATCTATTTAGATAGCGGAGCTACAAGCCAGAAGCCGCAAGAAGTAATCGATGCTCAGTCGCATTTTTATGCCAATACGAATGCGGCGGTCCATCGAGGGGCACATCTACTGGCCGAGGAAGCTGATGCGGCATACGAAGGTGCTCGCCTGAAGGTTGCAAATTTTCTTGGAGCTCAAGCTGATGAGATTATTTTTACCAAAAGCGCAACCGAAGGTTTGAACGCAATTGCTTATTCTTTTAGTAATTCGCTTCCAGGCTCCCGATTCTTTTTAGCGCCAGGTGACTCCATAGTCGTCACAGAAATGGAACACCACGCTAACTTGATTCCATGGCAGCAGTTGGCTAGAAGAACTGGCGCAACTCTAAAATGGATTCCAGTCACGACAGATGGTCGCTTAGATTACGCTCAACTTGATTCGATTATTGATGCAACCACAAAAGTCCTTGCATTCACACATCAATCAAATGTCTTAGGAACTATTAATGATGTAGCGCTTTTAGTTGCGGCTGCAAAAAAGGTATCGGCTGTAGTCGTCCTAGATGCCTGCCAATCCATTCCTCACTTTGCAGTAGATGTAAAAGACCTTGGTGTTGATTTACTAACCTTTTCTGGACATAAGACAGTCGGCCCTACCGGTATTGGAGTCTTGTGGGGAAGGGCTGAAATTCTTGAAGAGATGGAGCCGTTTTTGTATGGCGGCTCAATGATTGAAACGGTAACGATGACAGAGGCGACATGGGCGCCTGCTCCACGTAAATTTGAAGCTGGAGTTCCCAATATGGCTGGCGCCATCGGATTAGGTGCAGCGATTGATTATCTGACAAAGATTGGTATGAATAATGTTCATAACTGGGAGATGGAATTGACTCAGTATGCGCTTGAGAAAATATCCGCTCTTCCCGGTGTAACAATTATTGGCCCACAGGACATGTCTAATCGAGGCGCAGTTCTCTCCTTCACAGTTGATGGCATTCATCCGCATGATGTGGGTCAGGTATTGGACCAACATGGGATAGCAGTTAGGACGGGACATCATTGCGCATGGCCGCTCATGAAGAAGTTTGGAATTACCGGGACAACGAGAGCTTCGTTCTATCTTTACAACACACTCTCCGACGTCGATGCGCTGGCTCAAGCAATTAGATCCGCCCAAGAGTTCTTCAAGGTGGTGTAAAAAATGGAATTAGATTCGCTATATCAAGAAGTTATTTTGGATCATTACAAGCGACCAAAGCACAAAGGCCTAAGCGCTACCAAGGATGCGCAGGTACATCATGTGAATCCGAGTTGCGGGGATGAAGTAACTCTCAACCTGACTCTTGATGGCGGAATGATTTCAGATATTTCATGGGATGGTGTTGGGTGTTCGATATCCCAAGCCAGTACCTCGATCATGACTGAGCTGGTTCTAGGTAAAAGTGTTGCTCAGGCGTACACGATTTTGGATAACTTCTCAGAGTTAATGGCCAGCAAGGGTTCACTGGTTGGAGATGAAGAAATTTTAGAAGATGCAGTAGCCCTAGCAGGCGTTTCAAAGTTTCCCGCTCGCGTAAAATGCGCGCTGTTGGGTTGGATGGCATTTAAGGATGCCTCTGTTCAAGCAATCGATGGATCGGAGAAAGCATGAGTCAGGTAGCTTCTGTAGACGATATAACTGAAGCAATGAAGGATGTGATTGATCCCGAGCTGGGCATCAATGTGATTGACCTTGGGCTCGTCTATGACTTACGTGTCGATGAAAGCAATGTCGCAATTTTAGATATGACACTTACCTCAGCAGCATGCCCGTTACAAGATGTCATTGAAGATCAGACTCGCTCGGTCTTACAAGACTTAACGAGTGATGTGAAAATAAATTGGGTCTGGATGCCGCCTTGGGCACCAAGCAAAATTACTGATGATGGCCGCGAACAACTGCGATCAATTGGATTTACCGTCTGAGATAGCTTTCGTATCGTTATCGAAAAAGACGGTATTGCCTTTCACGGTTTCCCGCCCGGCGTTTGCAACAATGACTGCTACATAAGGCAGTAGAAGTGCGCCCGAGAGAGCGACCCAACGATAGGGACTTGGAAGAACTACCGTCAGAATGAAACAAAGAGTACGAATCATCATAGAAATAAAATAGCGTCGGGCACGGCCAGATTGATCCTGGCTTAAACTTTTTTGCGCAGATGTGATGCTGACGGCCTCTTCTTTACGCTCAGATTTACCCATGGCTTCAGTATTGCAGAGATATCAACGCAGTTTTCGATGTATTTTTGTGGCCCTCATTACGAGGCGAATGCGGGTTTACGGGGGAGTAGCAGGTATTTTTCTCCCTATGACCACAAGCACATTTGGAGCTCGCGTAGTTCTAGTGACGGGTGGCAACAGAGGTATTGGTCTTTCAATAGCGCGTGCATTTAAAGAGGCAGGCGATACGGTCGTGATTTCACACCGCGCAGGTAGCGCTCCAGATGGACTCAATGGAGTAATCATGGATGTAACCGATTCATCCAGTGTTCAAGCGGCATTCCAAGATATCGAATCACGTTTTGGCACTGTTGATGTGCTTGTTGCCAACGCTGGCATCACAAAAGATGGACTCTCACTTCGCATGAGTGAAGCTGATTTTCAAGAAGTTGTGAACACCAATTTGACCGGTGCATTTCGTACTGTGCAAAAAGCGCTTGGCGGGATGGCGAAAAAAAGGCATGGAAGAGTTATTTTCATAGGATCCGTCGTGGGCTTAATGGGTTCAGCAGGTCAGGTTAATTACGCTTCCACGAAAAGTGGGTTAGTCGGAATGGCAAGATCCTTCGCGCGTGAGTACGGGAGCCGCAACATCACCTTCAATGTCATAGCACCAGGATTTGTAGAAACGGATATGACTTCGGTGCTTTCAGATGAGCTTCGATCTAAATATGTAGGTCAAATCCCGTTGGGCAGGTTTTGCTCTCCGGAAGAAATTGCAGGAGTGGCAACATTCCTCGCATCGCACGAAGCTGGTTACATAACAGGTGCTGTTATCCCAGTAGATGGTGGATTAGGAATGGGGCACTAATGGCACTTCTTAAAGATAAAAACATCGTTGTGACTGGCGTACTGACAGATGGCTCAATAGCCTTCCACATTGCTCGCCTTGCTCAGGAGGAGGGCGCGAATGTCATTCTCACTGGTTTTGGTCGCAGCCTTTCACTCACAACTCGAATTGCATCAAGACTTCCAAAACCTGCTGAAGTGTTGGAACTAGATGTCACTAATCAGGAGCACCTGGAATCATTTGCAAGTAAAGTTAAAACGCATATGCCGCATATTGACGGTGTCGTCCATTCGATTGCCTTCGCTCCAGAAACTGCTCTCGGAGGAAAGTTCCTAGAAACTACTTGGGAAGATGTTTCGGTGGCTGTTCAAGTTTCTGCCTTCTCGCTCAAATCATTGACGATGGCATGCCGTCCACTTTTTAAACCGGAAGGGGCTAGCGTTGTTGGTTTAGATTTCGACGCGCAAATTGCTTACCCGGCATATGACTGGATGGGTGTTTCAAAAGCAGCTCTAGAATCAACTTCTCGTTACTTGGCACGTGAACTTGGAAAAGAAAATGTTCGAGTAAACCTGATTGCAGCTGGCCCGCTTAAAACTATCGCCGCTAAGTCGATACCTGGATTTGAAATGTTTGAGCACTTATGGGACCAGCGAGCTCCCATGAAGTGGGATGTGGCCGATCCTGTGCCTTCAGCCCGCGGGGTGTGTGCGTTATTGTCCGACTGGTTCCCAAAGACCACCGGTGAAGTCATTCACGTAGACGGTGGATTCCACGCAGTAGCGGGTTAATTACCGCTCAATTTCTTGAAAGCTGCGCCTGTGGGCTAGTATCAGCGCATCAAGTGGAGCTTGCCGCTCCCACCTTGATTATTTGAGAGCTCGCGCTTCAAGGCGATGGGCCGAATAATCTGGTCAAGACCTGTA
>CAIVOW010000054.1 GCA_903907665.1 uncultured Actinomycetes bacterium
GATTCGAGACGATATTGACGCCTGCGGATTTTGCAATCCGTAAGTGGGCAGTGTCAAAATTGGTGGTACCTAAAGCGCCGATAAGACCTTCTTCTTGAAGTTCTTGAAGGTATAAGAGCGTATCTAGCCAATAAGGATTACTAAAACTCCATGCGTGGTACTGAAGTAAGTCAACTTTGGTAGTTTGCAATCTGTTGAGACGCTCGTGCACCGCAGCACGAACTTCTTCTCGGCTGATTGGACCAGGTTTTGGAACCCACTTTGTGAGCATGTGCGTGCCCTGGCCCACCTTTGAATTCTTTTGAAAATATCCGGCGATAACTTCTGCCGATCCGTAGTGATCGGCCATATCAAATGTATTAAGACCAGCTAGTACGTAGGGCTCCATGAATGTTGAAGTAGCTGCTGGGTCTAACGTATTGCCATCTTTTTCCATATCGGCAATCTGCCAAAGGCCAGTAATGGCACGTGAAATTTCGAGACCCTTTGCTAGCGTGATCTTTTCAACATTGCTCATATGCGAGGTATTAGTTAATTTCGAAGGAAAGATTTATGTTTCGCGAACGCCTCTAAGACTTTTTTAACATCTTCGCGGTTATTGTAAAAATGAGGTGAAATACGAATGTTTCCATCTCTCGATGAAGTAATGACTTTTTCACCTTCAAGGGCAGCAACATGTGCATGTTCGTCAGTGGAGGCTACCGCCAACATTGCTCCATGCTTAGCTTTCTCAGCTGGAGTTACTACCTTTCCACCTAGGGATTCAATACCTTCGCGAAGTTCCTCATGTAGCGGAAGAACATATTCATAAATCTGCGGAACTCCTATTTCTAAGAGCATCTCCATTCCACTTGCTGCTGGGTAGAGCGCAGGAATTGGGGGAGTACCTGATTCAAATCGTCGAGCATCTTTAGCTGGGTCGTAAGAATGAATATCCATCGCGAAAATATCTCGAGCTGCAAACCAGCCAGTAGTGACGGGAATTAGCTGAGATGTTGTACTCGAGCGCGCAAACATAAATCCAACTCCTGGAGCTCCAAGCATGTATTTGAGCACTCCGCCAACTAAGAAGTCAGCCTTTAAGGCTTTCATATCTATTGGTACAGCGCCAGTGCCTTGATAAGCATCAACGAGAACTAGCGCGCCCTTCTTGTGCGCAGCTTCGATGATTGGATCAAGGTCGGTCATTGCACCATTTCTGAAGCAAACCATTGTGACTGAGACAATCAAAGTTTCATCATCTATAGCGTTAATTAACGCAGCGGTATCTACAGTGAGATCTGGTTGACTCTGTATATGAACTACTTTGGCGCCACGTCTTTCTTGTGCGTGCCAAATTTGTCCAATAGTTGGAAACTCATTTTCGGTTGTAACAATCTTGTTGCGCTTTCCCGTGAAGTCAAGGGCTGAAGCTAGCGAACTAACACCCGCTGATGCCGAGGTTGTAATTGCAATTTCACCAGAATCGGCGTTAAGGACTTTAGCAACTAGCGCTCGAACTGTTTCTTGATGACCAGCCCAATCGCCCCATGCAGAACCATTGAGTTCCATTGTCTTAAGGTAAGTTTCAAAGCTATTGCGAACTCGATCAGCGAGGGCTCCTTGGGAGCACGAGTTCATGTAGGTCACGTTGTTAAAGACCGTGAATTGATCTCGGTAGATTTTTGCAAGATCAATGACTTCACTATTAACGGCCAAGATAAGCCCTCCGCAATTCTTCATGGCCAGCTAGTTCGCTGGCGTCACCGTCGAGAACAATACGCCCTGTCTGTAAAACATATCCACGATCAGCAACAGAAAGAGCCATATTGGCGTTCTGTTCAACGATGAGCATGGAGATTCCTTGCGCATGCAGTCCTGCAATCATTTCAAAACTTTGTTCAACAAGTCGAGGTGATAGCCCCATTGATGGTTCATCCATCAGCAGTAAGCGAGGGCGTGACATTAGGGCGCGACCGACCGCAACCATTTGCTGCTCTCCACCCGAAAGGGTTCCAGCAAGTTGAGATTGCCTATCTTTTAGCTTGGGGAAAAGTTCAAAGACTCGTTCAAGGTCAGCTGGATCTGGCTCACCTAAAACGTAAGCTCCAATTTTTAAATTTTCTAAAACTGTCATAGGGCCAAATAGTCTTCGGTTTTCAGGAACTACGGACATGCCCATTTTGACTCGGACTGAAGTAGATTTTTTTGTCACGTCTTCACCAGCAAAAATAACTTTTCCGGTCTTTGGAGTGACCATACCGAGCGCAGTTTTTAACGTTGTAGATTTTCCGCAGGCGTTTCCGCCGAGCAAGCAGACCAGTTCGCCCTCATTTACTTGCAAC
>CAIVOW010000055.1 GCA_903907665.1 uncultured Actinomycetes bacterium
ATAACTTCTGAAGACATTGCTCTCCTACTTAATTTAGCTAATTTGGCTAAGATGTGGTTCTAGATTAGTCAATTACAGGGCTTATGGATAGGGGAATATGCCATGGCGTTGCATCACGATCCTCAGTGGCCGCGAGCCGGTGCGTGGTTTTCTACAACTCCTGAAGGCGAAGTTGATATTGCAATTATCGGAGTTGGTGCACATGAAAGTGCAATCACCCCTAATGAAGCGCATAAAACTCCAAAAGCTATCCGTAAGGCACTTCAGCGTTATTCCACGTGGAGTCAAACGTGTCATATTGATTTCTCAGACCATTTAAATGGCGCAGATTTTGGCGATGTTGCTGATCCTGAGAATCAACGAAATACAGAATATGAGATCGAGCAGTCAATTTTCAAAACTAATTTCTTAATCGCACTCGGCGGAGATAACTCAATTACATTCTCTGGCGTGATGGGTTTAGCCAAGGCGGTTGGCGGAATTGATAAAGTTGGATTAATAACTCTTGATGCTCATCATGATGTTCGTGATGGAATTTCTAATGGATCACCAATTCGACAACTTATAGAAGCTGGATTGCGCGGCGAACAGATAGTACAAATTGGTATTAGCGATTACGCGAATTCGAAATTTTATGCAGAGCGAGTGCGGGATTATGGAATTCATGTTATTGATCGCTCTCGGTTTCGAGTTGAAACCCTGCAAGAGATTGCGTCGATGGCTGTTGCAATTGCCGGAGATAACCATCGAGCTATTTACTTAGATATAGATATGGATGTCTGCGACAGGAGCGTCGTTCCTGCTTGCCCAGCAGCAGTACCTGGTGGTTTAAGCGCTGATGAATTATGCCAGCTCGTCGCATTAATAACCTCAGATCCTCGAGTACGGATGGCCGATATCACGGAGGTAGATGCATCAATCGACTCAGAAGATGGGCGCACGGTTCGTCTTGCAGCTTTAGTTATTTTAGAAATTGCGACCTCACGAGCACTTCTTAAACAGTGACTGCACTGGTTATCACCAATTTTCGACTAAAGTAGTGAAATGAATACACTCCATATGAGCGCTCAGCTCGCCTCGGCTTCTGACAGTATCCGCATCTTTTTACACGTCATTGGTGCGACGGTTTGGGTCGGTGGGCAACTTGTATTTGCTGCGCTTGTTCCCGTTCTTAAAGCAAAAGACGCTGCGCTCCCTAAGTTAGTTGCAAAGCAATTCAATAAAATTGCTTGGCCAGCATTTGCGCTACTTATTTTCACCGGCGCATGGAATATGGCGACACTCTCAAAAGATATTCCATCTAATTACAATGCAGTTCTGGGTGTCAAAATGGTGGTGGTTTTGTTATCTGGTGTCGCTGCGTATCTTCACGCTCGTGCAACAACAGCTAAAGGAATGGCACTTTGGGGCGCAATTAGCGGCCTCACTGCAATTTCTGCTACCTACTTTGGGGTTTTACTAGCTGGCTAGAAATCAACGTAAGGTTTTTCCAACAGCCTTTGTTTGCCACAAATGTAGGACTTGCTCGGTAACGCTCTGTAAAACTCCACGAGTTTGTGCGGGAACGTTTCCTTCCATGCATGTTGTTGAAAGCTCACAAGCCCAATAATTAACACCCGCCACGAATACTGCAGAGCCAGACGGCGTAGTAAACCATTTTGTTTGCGCTAAATAGTTGCGAGGTGAAATACCAGCCGTTGGGCCAAGCTTTGATCTAGCCAAGCGGGTTAAGCTAAATTTTCCAGAAAAGATTATGTGTGGATTTGGAGGTGAATATTTATCTGCTAATGATGAATCTATTTCTGTATTGGATGACCAGCCAGTAAGAACTGCGTTTGAAGGAATATTTAGCCAACTAGGCTTCGAGGCCACCTTCATTGTGCCAAAGACATGCACGCCTGATGTTCGCTCACCCGTCATGAGTGAGGGCATTAAGTTGATTCGCGGATTATCAAATTGAACCGAAATTTGAGATGGGCTCGTCTTCGGGTCAGTCTCTGGATCACGATAAATAGCAATACGGCGATCAGAACCACTTGGGGATGAATCCAATCGAACTTGCCAATACGCAGTGTTTGAACCCAGAAAAGCTAAGTTAATTCCATTATTACGTGCTGCCAAAATACTGATAAAAATCCTATTCGTCATATATTCCGCATGACCACTAAAGATGACGCCGCTGTAATGAGTCAAAATAGAAGGATTGCGATCTAAATCTGTATCGGCAATCTGATCAACTTCAATCCCTTTTTGTTCCAGAAATTGGACTAAAGCAATTGCATCACGGTCGACATGGTTGATGCCACTTCCCAAAAGGGGACGGTCCATTGATACAACTCGGCCTCGTTCGAGGGCTGGATTTAAGGGGCCGGTGTAAGCCGAGCGGCCACCAAAAGTGTTGTAGGCAGCCCAAGTAATTGTTGAATGCACAAGTAATAATTTTGATGACCCAAGGCGACTTTTAATAATTAATGGCGCAATATTCTCGATATTGCCCTTCATATTTACCGACGCAACAATATATAAGCCTGGAATCCAATTTGATCCAATTGTGAACTTCGTAGTGACTGGCCATTTAGTTTCTACCATACGCGTTAGCGTACGAACACTTGGCACGTTATATCTCTTTAATTTGAGGGGACCAGAACTCCACACCTCGCGGGCACCTGAGCCAGCATAATCTCCGATTCGCATCACTTTTATTTCGCGAGGGCTGTTATCACCTGCGGTGCCGCCGTGTAACGATGCATGGACTTTAATCACCGCTCCACAAGTGACCGAAGATTGGTTTGTCCAAAGAACACTGCCACTTGGAAGGAAGAGATGGAGGTTATGCCAAATCTTTGCGTTCATTGCGCTTCCAGTATTGCTATTTTCTTTTGTGATCCAATTTCTTTGTTGCGGCATGCAACCAGATTTTTGTAACACGTGCGCATCCACAGGGAATTCTTTTTTGAGTGATTCTGAAAAAGTTAATTTTGGTTGAAATGCGGTATCGGCGTGACGCGGAAGGGGAG
>CAIVOW010000056.1 GCA_903907665.1 uncultured Actinomycetes bacterium
ACCAGGGTCTTGGCCTTCAAGCCAAGCCCCGGTTACTAGATGCTGGTGATCATGCTGGTGATCTGAAGTTTGAGACATGGGAAAGAATCGCGCACCTACTTGGCAGCTGCGAAACCACCCTCTATGTCTGCCTTGATATCAACAATATTTTCCAGTCCCACCGATAGACGAACAAGACCAGGTGTCACACCTGCTGCCAATTGCTCGTCGGCGCTCAATTGAGAGTGCGTTGTTGATGCTGGGTGAATGGCCAGCGATCGAACGTCTCCAATATTTGCTACATGCGAATGCAGCACAAGTGCCTCAATGAATTTCTTACCTGCTTCAATTCCACCCTTCAATTCAAAGGAGAGTACTGAGCCGCTGCCCTTTGGCGAATACTTAGTTGCAAGTGCGTGCCAAGGAGATGAAGGCAGAGTTGCATAGTTGACTTTCTCAACCTGCGGTTGCTTCTCGAGCCATGCTGCCAACTCTTTTGCGTTATTTACGTGGCGCTCGATACGCAAGGAGAGCGTCTCTAGGCCTTGAGCCAATAGCCACGCGTTAAATGGGCTCACAGCTGCACCAGTATCGCGAAGCAATTGAAGGCGAATCTTGAAAATGTAAGAAAGGTTTGCCCCGAATGCTGAACCAACCCCGAGTGCATCTGCATACACAAGGCCGTGATATGAAGGATCTGGCTCATTGAAACCAGGGAACTTAACCTTATGTTGGGCATAGTCAAAATTGCCAGCATCCACGATTGCGCCAACCACAGCTGTTCCGTGGCCAGATAAGAACTTAGTCGCTGAGTGGACGACCACATCTGCGCCATATTCAAATGGACGAATCAAGAATGGTGTTGCAACTGTATTGTCCACGATGAGAGGCACGTTATTTTCGTGTGCAATCTTGGCGACAGTTTCAATATCTAAAATATCGTTCTTCGGATTTGCAATTGTCTCCCCGAAGAATGCTTTGGTGTTGGGGCGAACGGCCTTGCGCCATGATTCTGGATCGCCAGGATTTTCAACGAATGTAACTTCGATTCCAAATTTCTTGAGGGTGTAATGGAAAAGGTTGTAAGTACCACCATAGAGGCTAGGTGAGGAGACTATGTGGTCGCCTGCTTCGGCAACGTTTTGAATTGCATACGTAGTGGCAGCAGACCCAGAAGCAACCAACAGTGCTGCGACGCCACCTTCAAGTGAAGCAATGCGTTGCTCAACAGCATCTTGGGTTGGGTTCATGATGCGTGTATAAATATTTCCAAGCTCTGCTAATCCAAAAAGATTTGCCGCATGTGTTGTATCGCGGAATTGGTAAGCAGTAGTTTGGTAAATCGGCAGAGCGCGTGCACCAGTTGCTGGATCTGGAACTTGCCCAGCATGGATTTGGCGTGTTTCAAACGATGACTTAGTTAAATCAAAAGACATTAAACTTCTCCTTTTTGAAAGACAGGAGGGCCAAACCACTTCATCCTTGAAATCAGTCGAGTGGCCCACGCTTGCCGATGCACTTTGCATGCGGCCTGGTCTTCACCCGGAGCACCCCACCGTGGTGGAGGGTTGCCGTCCAGTAAGCCGGGGCTAAACACTGGAACTCGTGACCTGTCCGAATATTAAACGATTAAGAGTTTTCGCGCCAATTACTAGTGATGGGCAATCTGCGGTCTTTGCCAAATGCACGGCCCGAAATTTTCGTTCCAGGCGGGTATTGCCTTCGCTTATATTCAGCAGCATCCACCATTCGAACCGTCCTAGTTGCAAGGTCTTTGCTAAAGCCGGCAGCCAGCAAACCCTCAAGCCCGCCATCGCCATCGATATAAATCGTGAGCATCTGATCGAGCTGCTCGTAATCTGGAAGTGAGTCACTATCTTTTTGATTGGGGCGAAGCTCAGCCGATGGTTCTTTGAGAATCGAATTCTCTGGGATGGGAGGAGTTTCTCCCCGTTCTAACGCGTAGGCGTTACGCCACTTGGCGATCTCCCATACCTGGATTTTAAATAGATCTTTGATTGGGGCATATCCCCCAACCGCGTCTCCATACATGGTCGAATACCCAACAGCCAGTTCTGATTTGTTACCTGTCGCCAATACCAGGTGTCCCTCTTGATTAGATATTCCCATCAACGTAGTTCCGCGAACACGTGCTTGCACATTCTCTTCAGCTATTCCATGTAGGCCAAGATTCTTTACGAACTCGTTGACCATAGGTTGAATTGGGATAATCCGATGATTCAATCCAATGCGGTGGGCAAGATCAGCGGCATCATGCAATGAGTGCTCGGAGGAATATTTGCTGGGAAGTGCCACGCCGTACACACGCGCTGCGCCGATCGCATCAGCGGCGATTGCTGCTGTCACTGCCGAATCAATCCCCCCGGATAATCCAAGAATGACACTTGGAAAACGATTTTTCTCTACGTAATCCCGAAGGCCAACAACGAGTGCCTGCCAAATCTCTGCTGCCTCCTCCAACCGGTTGGAGTTATGAAGGACCAGCTTTTCATAAGACGGAAGTGGGTCTTGTGAAATCACAAGATCGGGTGTCGATGTTTGCGCAATGCAATCAATATCAGCGACAATCAAACAGTCCTCGAACTGTGGCGCTCGAACAATAATTTTGCCCGCTGAATCAACAATCAGACTATCCCCATCAAAAACCAAATCATCTTGGCCTCCTGTCATGTTGACGTAGGCAAGTGGGGCTCCAAGTTCTGTTGCACGTTTTTGGACTAATGCTGCTCGAACATCATCCTTATTTCTTTCGAACGGTGATCCATTTGGCACTACGACTAATCCTGGAGTACGCGCTGCTAAATCGGCGATCGGTCCATCAAATCGCCAAATATCTTCACAGATAGCGACACCTATATCAATGCCATGCAGGCGAAATACAAGTGAGTCTGTGCCCGGAATAAAATTTCGGAATTCATCAAAGACGCCATAGTTGGGAAGATGGTGCTTGATGTAGGTGGCGAGAATTTCTCCGTTATGGATTAAAGCGATGGCATTCTGCGGCTTACCGTCCGGGCTCTCTTCTAAATATCCGATCACCGCCACAAGGTCTGGTGGAAGTTGGGGGGCTAATTCTTTGATTGCCTTTTTAGATGCTTGGCGAAAAGTTGAACGTAGTGCCAGATCTTCAACCGGGTAGCCTGTTAAAACCATCTCTGGGTAAAGAATTAAATGTGCTCCTGCAGAGTGGGCCAGCTGCGCTTGATTGAGGATTTTTGCAGCATTAGCTCCCAAGTCACCCACGGTCGGATTTAGCTGGGCAAGGGCAACTCGCAACTGAGCCGGCGCCGATGTCATGCAGATAAGCCTAGCGAGTTCCTTTCAAATCGTGATTTAGGTCTAGACTTTTAGCACCAGTAAGACGGGGACCCCTAGGGCACCGATCGACAGAACAGGTGGATTTCAGATGGCTCGTACAACAATTTCGGATTTGGCTGCCAAGAAAAAGCGCGGCGAAAAGTGGGCAGCCCTCACATGCTATGAGCAGATGAGCGCTTCAGTCTTTGAAGATGCTCAAATCCCAGTGCTCCTTGTTGGAGATTCAGCCGGTAACAACTTCCTCGGGGAAGAGAACACGATTCCGGTAACAGTCGATGAATTGATTCCATTGGCCAGAGCTGTTGTTCGTGGCAATTCAACCGCTCTTGTCGTGGCAGATTTCCCGTTCGGATCCTACGAATCCTCCATTACCCAAGCACTTGAAACAGGAGTCCGATTCTTTAAAGAAGCGAAAGTGCAAGCAATAAAACTTGAGGGCGGCCAGCGAATCGTGCCGCAGATTGAAGCTCTTATTGGTGCGGGTATGCCCGTAATGGGACACCTTGGTTTAACGCCTCAGTCGGTGCATGCACTTGGAGGATTTAAAGTTCAGGGGCGAGGGGCAGATGGCGAAAGAATTAAAGCTGATGCACGCGCACTTCAAGCCGCTGGGGTCTTTGCCATTGTGCTTGAACTTGTGCCAGCCGAATTAGCTGCTGAAATCTCCGCCGAGTTATCCATCCCAATCATTGGTATCGGGGCTGGTAGCGGAACAGATGCGCAAATACTGGTCTGGACTGACCTAATGGGACTCACGCAAAATCCACCTAAATTTGCACGTGCGTATGCCGACCTTCGAAGGACCATGAAAGATGCCGCGATTGAATGGCAGAAGGATGTTGCTGCCAATGTTTTTCCTAGTGAAGCAGAGACCTTCCATTAGTTTGAAGGTGCACCCTGTAGATTCCAACTGTGCCTAAATTCGTACTAGATCTCTCACCCCTTCGAAAGTATCGAGATCTCAGGCTCTTGTTCGCATCCGGCATGATTACTCGCCTGGGATCGGCAATGACCTTGGTGGCGCTCCCTTTTCAAATCAAAATTTTGACCAATTCGTACATTGCCGTTGGACTCATGGGCGCAGTGGAACTCATTCCACTCATCCTCTTTGGACTGTATGGCGGCGTACTGGCAGATGCCGTAGATCGAAAGAAAATGATCCTATTTTCTGAAGCAGCAGCTCTCCTCATGACCATGGTGTTACTCATTAATGCACTACTACCAAACCCTCACATCATCATTCTCTATGTTGTCGCGGCAACTTTCGCCGCTCTCGATGGATTAGCCGGTCCCAGCCTTGGCGCGATGCTGCCTCGAATTGTTCCGCACCAAGATATGCAAGCAGCTAATGCGTTGATGAGTTTGCGATGGCAGTTTGGTGCAGTAATCGGTCCCGCTATTGGCGGCATTGTTGTTTCAACTGCGGGTGTTCGTGCTGGATATGCATTAGATGTTGCAAGCTACATGATTTCGTTACTTTTCATGGTGCGCATTCGCCCCTTTCCGCCGGGTGCAAAAAGTGTGGCCCCAAGCTTTAAAAGCCTTATAGATGGCCTTCAATACGCGGTTTCGAGAAAAGATTTATTGGGTACTTATCTGGTTGATTTGTCTGCGATGTTTTTTGCAATGCCTAACGCCCTTTTTCCTTTTTGGGCCGACTCAATGCATGCTCGGTGGGCGCTCGGACTTTTTTATTCTGCCGGAACGGTCGGGGCGATCATCATCACCCTGACCTCTGGTTGGATGAATCACTATCCCCATCACGGCCGAGCAGTCATGTGGGCTGCCATCGGATGGGGTATCTCTATATCGATTGCCGGAATATTCAACTCGCTCTTTGTCGTGCTTTTCTTTCTCGCTCTAGCCGGTGCTTCCGACCAGATCAGTGCACAATTTAGAAATCTGATGTGGAACCAATCAATTGCCGACGAATATCGCGGGCGCTTGGGAGGTATAGAGCTCTTGTCTTTTTCGGTTGGGCCACTCGGAGGGCAGATGAGAGCCGGAACAATGGCGGCGTGGACAAATTTGCGCACTTCAGTGGTCTCTGGAGGCATATTTTGCATCGGATTTATAGTTTTAGCGGCGATTTCGCTACCAAAATTCAGAAAATACGATGTTAGGACCAATGAATACGTCCTTCAGAAACAATCTGAATCAAATAATTCGCAAGAAAATTGATTCCGACATCATTTTTTTCGATATCTGCACAAAATAAATAAAAAATAAAGTTGCGACACGCACATGTTTTTTTATCCAAAATAGTGGAATGTTTCTGTAATTGCTGTCACGATTCTCCTTGAACAGGTTCGGTGACGGATCGGACCATTCTGATAGGAG
>CAIVOW010000057.1 GCA_903907665.1 uncultured Actinomycetes bacterium
CAGCCATCCGTCGATACAAGTCAAGGCGCAGACGTTCTGAAGGTACATACTCGACAGGTAGATGCGCAGTGATAGGAAGCTCTACCTTGCAATCTCGTACGCGTTCTTCGGTATCTACTATTCCTGTCTTAAAGTCTTCAACCGCTTCTCCAACCATGCGCATATATAAATCAAACCCAACTTCAGCAATATGGCCTGATTGCTCCCCGCCCAACATATTTCCAGCACCGCGAATTTCTAAATCCTTAAGTGCAACTTGCATACCAGAACCAAGATCGGTATTTGTTGCAATTGTTTTTAGTCGATCATGCGCAATTTCCGAAAGGGGTTTATCGGCTGAATACAGGAAGTAGGCATATGCGCGCTCACGGCCGCGGCCTACTCGACCTCTTAATTGGTGAAGTTGAGATAATCCAAATGCATCAGAGCGATCAACAATCAAAGTATTCGCATTCGGAATATCGATTCCACTTTCAATAATCGTAGTACAAACTAAAACGTCATAATCACGCTCCCAAAATGCCAGGATGACATCTTCAAGTTCGCGTTCACTCATCTGCCCGTGAGCGATACCGATGCGAGCTTCTGGAACTAAATCATGTAATCGCGCTGCCATAGCGTCGATAGAGTCCACTCGATTATGTACAAAAAAGACTTGACCATCACGCAGTAGTTCGCGATGAATGGCTGCTGTCACTTGCTTCTCATCATAGAAACCAACATAGGTAAGGACTGGATGGCGCTCTTCTGGTGGAGTAGTGATGTTAGACATTTCTCGGATTCCAGTGATTGCCATCTCCAACGTGCGTGGAATAGGCGTTGCAGACATCGAAAGAACGTCAACGTTCGTACGCGTCTTTTTTAACTCTTCTTTATGTTCAACGCCAAATCTTTGCTCTTCATCGACTACTACTAAGCCTAGGTCCTTAAATTGGATATCTTTTGATAACAGCCGATGCGTTCCAATGACGATATCAATAGCTCCATCAGCTAAACCTGAGATTATTTCCTTACTTTCTTTTCCAGTATTAAACCTCGAAAGTCCTGCTACGCGAATTGGAAATCCGGTATACCGATTAATGAAAGTAGTGAGATGTTGTTGCACCAACAAGGTTGTGGGTACTAATACGGCAACTTGTTTTCCATCTTGGACCGCTTTGAATGCTGCGCGAATCGCGATCTCAGTTTTTCCGTACCCAACATCCCCGCACACAATCCGGTCCATCGGGTGGCGCGCTTCCATATCCCGCTTTACTTCCTCAATAGTTGAGAGCTGGTCAGTTGTTTCGACATATGGAAAGGCTTCTTCTAGTTCACGTTGCCAGGGCGTGTCTGGCGAGAAAGCGAAACCAGGCGCAGCCATTCTGGCGGCATAAAGTTGAATTAGTTCAGCAGCAATTTGTTTAACCGCTTTGCGCGCTTTACGTTTTGCATTCTGCCAATCTGCGCCGCCTATGCGGTGTACAGATGGAGCTTCACCACCAACATAGCGGGTCACTTGTTCGAGAGTATCTGTAGGGACGAATAATCTATCAGCCGGTTGACCGCGCTTAGAAGCTGCGTATTCAATCACCATATATTCTCGTGAAATTCCTGCTGCTGTTCGCTGAACTAATTCGATATATCGACCAACACCATGTTGCTCGTGTACGACAAAATCACCACTGCGCAGCTCCATCGGATCAATAGCTTTCTTTCGCCGCGATGGCATTCGGGCTTGATCCTTATTTGATGTGCGCTGTCCAGAAATATCCTTTTCGGTAATGAGAATAGTTTTAGATGAATGAGCAATGTAGCCATGCTCAATCGGGGTAACAGTTAGATAGAGCGCGTCTCGTGTTAATTGGCTTTCGATTTTGTCTACTACTCGGGTTGGAATATCGGCTTCAATAAAAATCTGATTAAATCGCTCGATAATTCCAGGACCAGAAGCTGTAAAGATAACTAAATATCCATTTTTAACCCATTCTTTAATTTCTTCCACCGCTAGCGCGATTTTTCCTGCATATATGGGAATCGCTTCAAATTCTTCGCGCCCCACTTCAACGTCAAGTTCTGAACCGTAAGGATCAATAGCACCCCATTCGATCCCTCGAGATTCAGCCACATTTCGAAGAGATGAAATAGCGTAATAGCCGCCTAATTCCAACTGTGATGAAATATCTATTGGGGCAATACCACCAAGTGCGGCATTAGACCACGAGGCATCCAA
>CAIVOW010000058.1 GCA_903907665.1 uncultured Actinomycetes bacterium
AGAATTAAAGTTGGTAAGCAGGATAAGTTGTTTCTTGGAAATCTCGATGCCGTGCGCGACTGGGGGTTTGCCAAAGAATATGTGGAGAGCATGTGGTTGATGCTTCAGCAAGATAAATCAGATGACTTTGTAATCGCCACTGGAGTTGGTGCAACTGTACGTGATTTTTGTGAGACCACTTTCGGTGAACTAGATATGGACTGGAAGAAATATGTTGAGGTTGATGATCGCTACCAGCGCCCAACCGAAGTTGATGCTTTAATCGGTGATCCTTCCAAAGCCGAGCGCGTGCTGGGCTGGAAAGCCAAGACGCATTGGAATGAACTTGCCAAGTTGATGGTGCAAGCAGACTTTGCTGAAGAAAAAGGCGCCTAACTTAATTATTAGGTATGAAGATTGCCTTGCGGTAATACTCGAGCTCTTCGATGGAATCGCGGATATCTCCGAGGGCTCGATGGTTGCCGGTCTTCTTCGGGGCGGCGAAATAAACGCGGGGATACCAACGACGGGCCAACTCTTTGATGGATGAAACATCAATGGTCCGATAATGCAGGTAGGCATTTAGAAGTGGCATATCACGAGCAATAAATGATCGGTCGGTGCCGACAGAGTTTCCGGCCAGTGGGGATTTGCCTGCGCCTGGTGCGTATTTTTCGAGGTAGGCGATTATTTCTTCCTCAGCCTTTGATAGTTCAACACCGCTTGGAATCTCGGTGATTAAGCCAGATTCGGTATGCATATTGGTTACGAATTCATTCATGCCTTTTAATTGATCTTCAGTGGCCTTGATAACTAGATCGACGCCCTCGCCCAGAATGTTTAGTTCGGAGTCGGTGACCAAGACGGCGATTTCAACTAATACATCTTTACCAAGGTCAAGGCCGGTCATCTCGCAATCGACCCAAATTAGGTTCGGAGATTCATTTTTACTGGCCATTGGGGGAGCCTAAACCAGAAGGGGTGCTTGGATGTAATTTCACCAGTCGTTCACCTTGGGTTCACCTTGGTTCCACATTGAAAAGCCCGCCTGGCACAACAATCGCTTCGTGAGTAAAACTATGCCTGAGGCCAAATCTCCGAGTACAACTCCGGGGAAACGGGAACTTACTACAAAACCTAGATTCTCAGATAAAGTTTTTCGAGCAGTTGCAACTGCAGGCGGACTTTCTTCGCTACTGATTCTTGGATTAATTTTTATTTTCTTGGCCTATCAAGGTTTTCAAGTTCTTCGCGCTGAAGGTTTGGGATTCATTACCGGAAGCAACTGGCAAGTTATCCAAGACAATGCCGGAAATACTGATCTTGGTGCATCATCTTTTGGTATAGCAGCGATGCTTGTCGGAACCTTATTGTGTGCTGCAATTGCAGTAACGATTGCTGTTCCCATCTCGGTTTTGACTGCGCTTTACTTAACTTTTTATGCACCACAATTCTTAAAGAGAATTATGGTTGCAGTGTTTGATCTGATGGCAGCTTTCCCATCTATCCTCTTCGGTATTTGGGGCTTCTTTATTTTGATGCCACATGTCGAATATTGGGCAATGATAATTCATAAATATCTATATTGGATTCCACTATTCAAAATGGAAATTCCAGTTTATACGCGCTCTCCATTTATAGCTGGCGTTGTTCTAGCAATCATGATTATTCCGATTATCACTTCAATATCTCGCGAGATTTTTTCACAAACACCACTAGATCGCGTTCAAGCAGCATATGCACTCGGTGCAACACGTTGGTCAATGATTCGCGCAGTTGTAATTCCTTACGGAAAGAGCGGCGTAGTTGGCGGGGCAATGCTTGGCCTTGGTCGCGCTATGGGCGAAACTGTTGCGGTTTACACAGTGCTTAACTTGGTTTACCAGATTAACTGGCATGTATTGATTGGCGCTGGCGGAAACGTTGCATCAATGATTCTGCTTAAGTTTGGCGAGGCTGGTCCAACGGAAACTCGTGGACTTATGGCTGCTGGCTTAGTCCTATTCGTTCTTACCCTTATTGTGAACTCAATTGCGAACACAATTGTAAGTCGTACCGGAAGTAAGGGCCGATGAGCACTTTAACTATTAAACCAACCCAACCTTGGAAGCTGACCCCGAAGCAACAAATGCTGAACGTGGTGACTCTCATCATTTCGGCTGCGATTAGCTATTTCGTCGTTCTAGTTACACCAATGAAGGGCAAACTTGCTTATCTGTTGCTCTTTTTTATTATTACAATCGTTTTGAATTTTGCAGAAAGTTATTTCAAACGTGGTCTTGCTGCAGCAAAAGATTCAATTGCAACGTCTTTTGCGGTTGCCGGAATTGTGATAGCCGTTGTTCCAGTTTTCAATATTCTTTTTACAATCTTCGATCGTGGTCGCGCTGGACTTAACTTCGGGCTGCTCATCCATGACATGAAATCAAATGGACCAAATGATCCATTGAATCAAGGTGGCCTACTTCACGCACTTGTCGGTTCTGGAATCATGGTTGGGATCGCACTTCTTATAAGTCTGCCAATCGGAATTTTAACTGCAATTTATCTAACTGAAATTAAGGGTATTTACTCCCGCCCAATTAAATTCTTAGTTCAGGCAATGTCAGGTGTGCCATCAATTGTCGCTGGTCTCTTTATTCTCTCTGCAATTGTCTTCCCAATTACTAAATCTTCATCAGGCTTTATGGGCGGCCTGGCACTTTCGATCTTGATGATTCCTACGATTGCTAGAACTTCAGAGGAAGTACTACTTCTGATTCCCAATGATCTGCGCGAAGCTGGTGTTGCACTTGGTGGAACACAGTGGCGCACTATTTCCTTAATCGTTGTTCCTGCGGCAAAGAGCGGACTAATAACCGCAACGATTCTTGGTATTGCCCGGGTGGCTGGTGAAACCGCACCTCTCGTTCTAGTTTCCGGAGGTGGCGATGCGGTAAATACAAATCCATTTGCAGCGCCAATGGGTTCACTTCCGTTCTATATCTGGAAGGGATTCACCTTTGGAACCCCAGAATCAATTGCGCGTTCATGGGCTGGAATATTTGTTCTGCTTTCAATAATTTTCATCTTGTTTATTGCGGCTAGAACTTTAAGTGGAAGCGGAGCTAAGAAGTGATCAATCCAAACGAGGATGGGAACGATGACATGGAAACTAAACCAATAACTTCATCACTTTCTGATGTGGCCAAAGCGACCCAGGCGCGTAAGCAACCAGGTTCTGGCGCACTTGGTGTTGGGCTTGAGGCACGTGGAATTCATGCATGGTTTGGCGATAAGTTAGTTCTTCGCGACATCTCATTAGATTTCTGGTCCGGAACAGTTACCGCGCTTATCGGGCCATCTGGTTGTGGCAAATCAACATTTATCCGCACCTTAAATCGCATGCACGAATTTATTCCAGGTGCTGCAATGGCTGGCGAAGTTTTATTGAATGGTCAAGACGTTTATGAACAAGGAACTGATGTAACAAAGATTCGGTTGAAGGTTGGCATGGTCTTCCAGAAGCCAAATCCATTCCCATCAATGACTATCGCAGATAACGTTCTTGCTGGTCTAAAACTTGCGCAAATTAAGACCGAGAATAAAGATGACTTGCTAGAGGAATGTTTAGAACGTTCTGGTCTTTGGAGCGAAGTTAAAGACCGCCTAAATGCTTACGGCGGATCACTTTCAGGCGGTCAACAACAACGCTTATGTATTGCCCGATCTCTTGCAGTACGTCCAGAAGTTCTACTTATGGATGAGCCTTGCTCCGCACTAGATCCAGGATCAACTCTTAAAATTGAAGAAACCATTCAACAACTCTCATCGAGTATGACAATCATTATTGTTACTCACAATATGCAACAGGCAGCGCGGGTATCTGATTACACCGGATTCTTCCTATCGGATGGCGGACCTGGTGAACTTGTTGAGGTTGGGCCTACCAGCGAGATCTTCTCTCGACCAAAAGATACTCGCACCGAGAACTATGTGACTGGGCGCTTTGGCTAAAATCGGCTAAAACCGGTTTACCAACTGTTCACCTAATTGTTGGACGGTGTTTGGCTTTTAACCCCAATCGCTTAACCGGGAATGAATACTTTTCCTCTTAGACAAAACGTCTATTTATCCGAACAAGGGGAAAAATGAAACTTTCTAAATCAATCAAGGTTCTAGGCGCAGTTATTGCTGTCGCCGTCCTTGCTGCTCCATCTGCTGTTGCAGCTGTTTCACTAACTGGTGCGGGCTCTACATTCGCTGGCCCAATCATCGAAGCTTGCAAAGCTGGATATAACAAAGAATCTGGTAACACTTTCACATACGGTCTAGGTGGCTCTGGCGCTGGTCGTACAGCATCTGACAAGCAAACAAGCTTGGTTAACTTTTCTGATACACCTCACACAGCAGCACGCGCAGGAGTAATTCACATTCCTGTGGTTGCTGGTCCTATTGCGGTTATGTTCAAGATCGGTAATACAAAGCCACTTTATCTTTCACCAGCGACTGTTGCTGGAATCTTCGGTGGAACAATTAAAAAGTGGAATGACCCAAAGATCGTTGCTGATAACAACCGTTCAATCAAAGAAACAATTTTCAAGGTTGATGCAAATGGCAAAGATGTTAAAGATGAGAACGGTAAGCCAATTGTTCTAAACACTGTTACTCGTAACATTCGCTACACACTTCCTGACAAGCCAATCAAGGTTATCTACCGTTCAGACTCTTCAGGAACTAACGGCGCATTTACAGCTGCTCTAAACGGAGCTGCTCCAGAAGTTTGGACAAAGGCTGGAAACAACGCATTCACAACAACATTCCCAGGTAATATCAATGATGTTGCAAACCTTGGTCGTATTGTTGGCGCATCAGGTTCAGCTGCTGTAACTGCTCTTGCAGCTAGGACTCCTTACTCAATCACATATGCTGAATCAAGCTTCGCTCTTGCAAACGGCCTAGCTATTGCAAGCATCAAGAATGCTTCTGGTAACTGGCAAGCGCCAACATCAAGCGGAGTTTCTGCTCTTCTAGGTGCTGCAACAATCGCTGATACTGGAATCATTACTTACAACTACAAGTCAACAGATCCTGGCGCATACCTATTCGGTACAGCTACATACGCTCTAGTTGATACCAAGCAGAAAGATGCTGAAACAGCTAAGGCTGTAAAGGATCTACTTACTTACCTGCTTGATCCAAAGTGCCCAAATACAAACCCAGCACTTGAATACACAACTATCACCGGAAAATTCCGTGAAGTTAACTTGGCTCTGATTGCAAAAATCACTGCTTAATTAGTTAAAAAGAAAAGCCCCGGGCCATATGGTTTCGGGGCTTTTTTATTGCTACTTATTGGTGCGCCTGGCAGGAATCGAACCTGCGGCCTACCGCTTAGAAGGCGGTTGCTCTATCCGACTGAGCTACAGGCGCATATGGGCGTTTAACGCCCTTAAAGAGTTATTACGTGCGCAAGTCTACCGTTGCAAATAGATAGGC
>CAIVOW010000059.1 GCA_903907665.1 uncultured Actinomycetes bacterium
ACAACCTAAGTTGCTTTTAGATTGCCGCAAATTTGGCCAAGCCCATGCCAGAGGCTTTCTTAAAATCATCGATAAGAGTGAAGGAGCCATGAAGTTTTCGATAAGCCATCACTTTTTTAGCCGTAACGGGACCGATACCTTTAAGTACCTGAAGTTGTTGAAGTGATGCGGTGTTGATACTTACAAGCACAGTCGAGCTTTTGGAAATTGTAGAAGAAGACTTTCCCTTTTTTACATTAGAAAAGACAACTGGCGCACCAACCAAGATCTGCTCGCCATCAGTCAGTAAGTGAGCCAAATTGATATCCGCCATCGAGACACCACGCAACTGATTACCCGCTGCCTTTATTGCATCAATGGCCCTAGAACCTTGCGGCAACGTATAGACCCCAGGGTGCAACACTTTTCCGGATACGTCTACAACTAGTTGCGCGACACTGGGCAGAACCGTCGGCTGCGAAACGCTCAAAGGCACAGTGACAATGGGTTTTGCCGAAGAGGCCTTTCCTTGTGAAAGAGTGACAAAGAGAGAGCCCACAGCTATCGAAGAGGCGAGCACTATGTACACCGCACGCTTTTGAAGATCTGAAAATTCTGGAAGAGGAATCATGCCCAGAGGGTAGGCAAATAAATGCTCTTTGATTAAAGCTTGAAGTTAGAACTGTTAATTAAATAACAATGTTGACAAGTTTAGGTGCGCGCACAATTGATTTCTTGATTTGGGCACCTGCAATAGCCGCTTGCAACTTCTCATTCTTCATCGCTAACTCTTCAAGTTCGCTATCAGTTGCTTGAGGTGAAATTTCAATTCGATCAACAATCTTGCCATTCACTTGAAGTATGGCGATAACTGAGTCTTCTTCAAGCAGCGCAGGATTAACGGTTGGCCATCCAGCAAGTGCTACTGCCGGTTTATGTCCAAGGCGTTCCCACATCTCTTCAGCTGTATAGGGCGCCATTAATGAAAGTGCGATTGCAATGGCTTCACCCGCTTCTCGTACGGCCGGATCGCTAGGACCACACCCAGAATCAATCGCCTTGCGCGTGTGATTTACCAACTCCATGATGCGGGCGACGGCTACGTTGAATCGGAAAGTTTCTACGGCGTACTCAATATCGTGAATTGCCTTATGAGTTATTTTTCTCAAAGCTAAATCGCCGCTCGATGGGTCCGTACCTGGCGCGCTTGTAACATCGCAAGATATTCGCCACGCACGGTTTAGAAACTTAACCGAAGCCGCAGGAGATACATCAGACCAATCAACATCATCTTCTGGTGGACCAGCAAAAATCAGTGAGATTCGAATTGCGTCTACGCCATGTTGATCTAACTCTTCCGAAAGCTTTACAAGATTTCCTCGGCTTTTGGACATTGCTGAGCCGTCCATTAAGACCATTCCTTGGTTAAGCAGTCGCGTAAAGGGCTCAGTGAACTTCAAAAATCCAAGATCGTGTAGCACCTTCGTGAAAAAACGAGAGTAAAGCAGATGCAAAATTGCATGTGTAACACCGCCAACGTATTGATCTACCGGCATCCATTCATCAATCTTCTTAGGATCAAAAGCTTGGGTTGTGTCGTGAGGATCGATATAGCGCAGGAAATACCACGAGGAATCAACAAAGGTATCCATAGTGTCTGAGTCGCGCAAAGCCGGGCCTGAGCACTGCGGGCATGCAACGTTGACCCAGTCGCTGGCTGACCCCAACGGTGAACTACCTTTTGGCTTTAAATCTAAACCTTTTGCACTTGGAAGTTCTACAGGTAATTGATCCTGTGGAACTGGGACCTCGCCACATTTTTCACAATGAATAATTGGAATAGGCGTACCCCAGAAACGTTGCCGAGAAATCAACCAATCTCGTAGGCGATAATTCTTCGCAAGTTTGCCCAGATTCTTCGCTGAAAGTTCGTCGATAACTTTAGTAATTGCACCCTCTTGATTTAGACCGTTAAGTGAACCTGAATTAACTAGAACTCCATCACCAACTGTTGCAATTCCGGAAATATTTGGGTCTTCCTCATCGCTCTTCACAACTACACGTACGTTTACATTCATCGCACGCGCAAAATCTAAGTCGCGTTGATCGTGAGCTGGAACAGCCATAATCGCGCCGGTTCCATAATCAGCCAACACATAATCCGATGCCCAAATAGGAAGCTTCTCGCCATTTACAGGATTAATGGCATAGCGTTCTAGGAATACGCCACTCTTCTTTCGATCAGTCGCGAGTCGATCAATATCAGAAGCTGCCTTCACTTCTTCAAGATAAGATTTAAATTGTGCTTCAGCAGATGTTCCGTGAGCTAGCTCGGCAGCAAGTTCTGAGTCAACCGCGACGACCATAAAGGTTGCGCCATAAAGAGTGTCGGGTCTGGTCGTGTAAATAGCGATGGGTGCATCCCGGCCCTCAATCTCAAAAATAACTTCGGCTCCGGTTGAGCGGCCAATCCAATTTCGCTGCATTTGCAGCACTTTCTCGGGCCACTTTCCTTCAAGTTGATCCATGTCGTCAAGCAGGCGATCGGCATAATCGGTAATCTTGAAATACCACTGCGATAACTTTTTCTTTGTAACAGCTGAATCACAGCGTTCACAAAGACCTGCAACTACTTGCTCATTTGCAAGAACCGTCTGACATCCAGGACACCAGTTAACTGGTGAGAATTTCTTATATGCCAAACCTTTTTTGTACATCTCCAAGAAAATCCATTGATTCCATTTGTAATATTCTGGATCACTAGTATGAAGAACTCGGTCCCAATCAAAAGAACATGCGTAGCGGCGCATTGATGCTTTCTGAACTGCAATATTTTCATAGGTCCAATCGCGAGGATCACCACCGCGCTTGATTGCTGCATTCTCGGCCGGCAATCCAAATGAATCCCACCCAATTGGGTGCATAACATTGAAACCTTTTTGTGCCCAGTAACGCGCAATCACATCGCCGAGCGCATACGCCTCTGCGTGACCCATATGTAAATCACCTGATGGGTATGGAAACATATCCAACACATACTTCTTTGGGCGAGCATCATCTGGGCGTCCAGAGCGGAAAGGAGCTAGTTCATCCCAGACGGGAAGCCACTTCTCTTGTACTCCGTGGATGTCATACGCCTCATGCATGAGGCAAATTCTCCCACGAGACGCCAGTCAGTTCTTCACTTACTTGCCAGAGGTTGGAAGCAAGAGTTTGGTCATATGCCATCCCTTTTCCATGCACGACTTTCGGCGTTCCTCGCATTTGGCCAAATTTGCGTGGACCAAAATAGGTCGCTCCTTTGATTCCCGGCATGGACGCGGCATACAACATGGGAAGTGCGCCATCGTGAGCAGACTGAGCGAAAAGCTCGGTCATCGCTCCCATCGCACGCTCTTTCGCAGGCTGGCCCGCCATCGCTGGCCCCACTCGAGTTAAGCGAGTATTCGCAAATCCTGGATGCGCAGCGAGTGGAATGAAGCTATACCCGAATTTCAACCGACGGCGTTCTAGTTCGTTAATGAATAATAGGTTAGCCAATTTGCTTGCACCATATGCACTCCAAGGTGAATAAGGACCTTCACCGAGGCAAATCTTTCGAATGGATGTTTCAGTTCCTGGGCCAAAGTTTCCAATGCGGTGAGCAACACTTGAAACAGAAATGAGACGCTCTTTAATTCGATTGTGAATCAAGCCCGCAAAAGCAAAATGGCCAAGATGATTAGTCCCCATTTGTAATTCAAATCCGTCTACAGTTGAACGATATGGAGTAACCATCACACCCGCATTACAAATCAGAATATCAATATCACCAATATCACTATTAATTTCTGCTGCTGCTTGGCGAATAGAAATTAGATTAGTTAAATCAAGTGAGAGCACTCGCTGAGCACCTGTTTGTCGCTGCGCATCTAAACCTTTATTTTCTTTGCGCGCGGTAATGGTTACGTGTCCGCCTTTTGCAACAAGCGCTTTGGCCGCTGCTAAACCGAGTCCACTAGTGCCACCAGTTATTAAAAATCTCTTTCCAGAAAGATCTGGCATAAATGAGGACGTCCAGCCATCATCAATCACTGGGTTGGCTAGATATTTCATAAGTGGAGATAAGGGGATTTGAACCCCTGACCCCTTGCATGCCATGCAAGTGCGCTACCAGCTGCGCCATATCCCCCAACAACGACCCGACCTTATCTCAATTTACCTCTTCGTTGCCAAACACAGGCTCAGGGATGCTTCCAGCATTATGTTCAGACAAGGTCCATCGATTCAAATATTTAGAAAACTCTACGACTGACCACTGGGCATTAGAAAGACCGCCGAGTGATCCCCAATCTGAAAAATCTAGTTTCAATAAAGTACCGAGCAAGCAACGAGCAGTACCGCCGTGGGTCACTAGAACCACTGTTCCGCGTGCTCCATCGATTGCAGATAAAGCTGCTGCCTGCGCTCGAATTCCTACTTCAGATCGACGCTCACCAGTCTCACCGGCAGGTCCGTCATCTCCACAAATCCAACCGGTAAAGCGAGCTGAATCGTTAGCTCGGTTCTCTTCGCCAGTCCGACCTTCCCAATTGCCACCATTTGTTTCGCGCAATCTAGGATCTGTATCAATTTCAACGCGCACAATCTCGCCAAGTTTTAACGCAGTCTCCTGAGCGCGAATCAAATCACTAGCAATGATTCTCGTGGGATTCATTCCGGCCAAGATTTTTGCAGCGTGCGAAGCTTGATAATGTCCAACTTTATTTAGCGGAATATCTGAATGACCTTGAAAGCGATTTTCGATATTCCAATCGGTTTGGCCATGTCGCCAAATTACAAGGCGAACATTTTCAAAGACATTATGCGTCCCATCAGATGACCCAGCAGACATTAACGCGTCGCATCCAATCGTAATTCAATTCGAGGGCAGTCATTCCAGAGATGATCAAGCATGTAATACTGGCGAAGTTCTTGGCTCTGGACATGCACAACCAAATCAGAATAATCCAACAGAATCCACTGACCCTTACCTTCTTTACGTACAGGCTTCTCGCCAATCTGAGCAAGCTTGTCAAATACTCCTTCAGCAATTGCATCTACTTGGCGCTCATTAGAGGCTGTGGCAATCAAAAAAACTTCTGATAATAGGAGCTGTTCTGTCATATCTAGCGCAACAATATCTAGACCTAATTTTTCATTGATTGCTTCTGCAGCGAGCTGCGTGAGTTCAAGAACTTTCTTACTTGCTGCCATAAAGCTTGTGCTCCTTGATGTAGGTGAGAACAGATGGAGAGATCATCTCTGCAACTGACTTCTTTTCTGCAAAAGCTTCACGAATCTGTGTCGCAGATATATCGAGGGCCTTTATCGAGATTTCTTCGAATCCCAAAAGTGATTCTGGCGATCCAGGACGTTTAATAACCAAAATCGGTACCGCTTTGCGAATTGCATCAGCTCTGTACCACTTATCAAAATTGGCAGCAGCATCGCTACCTAGAATCAATGTAAATGTATCTCGGGGATTAAAAGCACGAAGTTGATTAACAGTCTCAATCGCATAAGTTGGCCCCTTACGTACTATCTCAAGATCATTAACTACAACTTTTTCTTGGAGGTCGCCCGGCAGATCATTTAATGC
>CAIVOW010000060.1 GCA_903907665.1 uncultured Actinomycetes bacterium
CCCGAGGGCGAATGGTCTATCGCTTACATCGTCCACCACCTATTTGATGCAGAGACTTACTTTGCCACTCGCTATATGAATATTTTGATTTACGAGAACCCAGCAATTATTCCCTTTGATGAGGAGAAGCTACCGGCGGCACTTGCATACGAAAATCGAAGTGTTTCTGCATCACTTCAAGGCTTAGCGGGAATTCATATAGTCATGGAAGATCTTCTCTCGCACATCAGTGATGAGAAGTGGAATAGAACTGGAAACCATCCTGAACTTGGCGCAGTCACTCTTACTCAAGTTCTGGCAAAGCAGACTGGCCATCTTGCAGAACACGTGCAGCAAATCAAAAAGTTGATTGCTTAGGCGCTCTTCTTAACCTTTGCAATAGCATCGTTCAACATCTTCTCCGTTAACTTACCGGTAAAGGTGTTTTGCTGGCTCGGATGATACGAGCCAAACATTTTGCACTTCTTGCCTTTGTTATCGGTGAAATTGAATGAAGCACCATGGCTAAATTTTGGTCTCGTCGAAGGCATGGCACATCCAAGTAATTTCAAGGCGTTAAATGTTGAGTTCCACGCAAGTGAACCAAGGGCGAGAAAGCTCTGAGCGGTGGGTAGCAATAGTTCAATCTCTTTGGTAAACCAATTTGAACACTCGTGCTTCTCTTCTGTGCTTGGCTTATTATCAGGAGGTGCGCAGTGAACGGCACAAGTAATTCTTACGCCAAACAACTCCTGACCATCATTAATCGATGTGCTCGTAGGAATCTTTGCTAACCCATTTTTATACAGGGCTTTATAAAGCCAATCCCCTGAACTGTCACCAGTAAATATTCTTCCAGTGCGATTTGCTCCGTGAGCACCTGGAGCTAAACCAACCAGGACGATCTTGGCATTACTAGGGCCGAAACCTGGAACAGGTTTTCCCCAGTAAGTTTCATTTTGGTAGGACTTACGTTTCGTAATTGCAACATCCTCGCGCCACTCAACTAAACGTGGGCAATTAGTACATTTGATGAGGGCTTTATCTAGCAGCGGCAACGATTTAAATTGCAAGGCCCCAAGCCATTCCATCCAAAATATCTGACTCTGAGGCTACAAATTCTAAAGCTCCGGTAAGTTTCATGACTCGGGAAAGAACAAGGGCTCCTGAAGTAATAACATCAACGCGACCTGGGTGCATATAACCAAGTGCTGAAATTTGCTCACGATTCATCGATTGAAACATATGAGCTACTTCATGAACTTTCGCTGCAGAAATATGTGAGAGGTGAATCGCGTAACGATCATAAGTAGCAAGGTTTAGCGCTGCAGCAGCGACAGTGGTTGCTGTTCCTGCAACGGCGACCAGAGTTTGAGCTTGTGAAAACGGCACAGTTAATCCGGCATCTTTAATTGCTTCATCAATATCAATGGTGGCAGCAGCTAATTGTTCTAATGAAGGTGGTTGATGAGTCAGGTGGCGCTCTGACATTCGCACACAGCCAATGTTGACACTCTTAGCGTTTTCTACACCCGAAGTCCCTAGGACAAACTCGGTAGATCCTCCCCCGATATCAACGACTAGGAAGGGTCCATCTGCTGGCAGCAATTCCTTAGTGGCACCCATGAAAGAGAGCGCCGCTTCTTCGGTACCAGGAATCACCTCTGGTTCAATTCCAAGAATCTCTCGAACTCCATCAATAAATAGATGCCGATTACTTGCATCACGTGTGGCACTCGTGGCGCAGAAGCGAATACGTTCAACGCCTTTGGCTGCAATCACTTCTGCAAATTTTTTCGTAGCAAGTAGCGTGCGCGAAATAGCATCTGGATCAAATTGGCCTGTTTTATCTACCCCTTGACCTAATCGGACAATTTCCATGTCACGTGAGACTTCACGAAAGTTACTTCCGCTTACATCTGCGATTAATAGTCGAATAGAATTTGTACCGCAATCAATAGCCGCTACTCGCATGGATTCTCCAACCACCATTGAGGGAGCGCGGCAAGCGCTTCATCTCCGAATGGATTGATATCAGGGCCTGCTCCAAGAGAATGAGCAACGAGTGAATGTAAGCACTTCACGCGAGTCGGCATTCCACCTGCGCTAACGTTCTCGACTTCTGAAACATCAATGCCCAGAGCAGTCCTTGCTGCTATGTAATCGTCATGCGCTGCTAAATATTTCCCGGCAAGTTCATGATCGGTGGCTAAGCGATCCTGCATCTGCATCATCATCCCTGTTGTTTCAAGAGTAGAAATAGCTCCCGTCAGCCTTGGGCACGTTGCATAATAAAAAGTTGGGAATGGAGTTCCATCAGAAAGTCGCGGTGGTGTTTCAACAACGGCTGGTTTGCCGCATGGGCAACGATAGGCAATCGCGTGAACGTCGCGAGGGGTACGTCCTAATTGAATCTGGATTGCATCCAGGTCCGCCTGAGTTGGTTTTTCGCTCATAAGTGATTTCTCATGGGCTTTGATTCGTGGCGGTGATGGAAGCAATCACTTTGGAATACCAAGGAATTCCAGCTGGAATATTTCCAGCAATCGGAGCTGCTGGTGCATTTGGGTCTTTGGTAACTGAATCAGGTGCACCTAAAACAATATATTGGCGTTCACCTGGATATACATAATGCAGCCGAGAACGGGCTTGCGCTGCTACGTAGGCGGGATCATTCCACTGAGCCAAACTTAATGCTGCCTTTTTCAAAGTAGCCTGACTATCGTGAAGTTGAGCGCTCAGCGCATTGATTTGAGCTCGTTGCGTAAAATAACGCTGTAGCGGTGGCGCCAGTGTTACTCCAAGAATAAGGAGAACAGTCGCAACTGCGAGTGTTCTCCCTCCCTTAGTCATCTGGAATCTTTGGCTAACTTATCCGTTGAATCGTGGGAATGCGCTACGGCCTGCAAAAAATGCAGACTCCGCTAATTCTTCTTCAATACGCAAAAGTTGATTGTACTTAGCCACTCGCTCACTTCGAGCTGGTGCACCCGTCTTAATCTGTCCACACTCAAGTGCAACAGCAAGGTCTGCAATTGTTGTGTCTTCAGTTTCACCCGAGCGGTGAGACATCATTGAACGGTAGCCAGCACGATGTGCCATCGAAACTGCATCGATAGTCTCGGTCAATGTTCCGATTTGGTTAACCTTAACTAGGAGCGCATTGGCTGTATGTGATTCAATTCCGCGAGCTAGACGCTTTGGATTGGTGACGAACAAATCATCTCCAACAATCTGAATCTTGTTTCCAAGTTCAGCTGTCATCTTTGCCCAACCTTCCCAGTCATCTTCACTGAGTGGATCTTCAATCGAAACGATCGGGTATGACTTTACGAGATCTGCGTAGTAAGCAATCATTTCATCAGAAGATGACTTGTGACCTTCAAATTCATACTTGCCGTTATCGTGGAATTCAGTAGCTGCCACATCCATCGCAAGTGCAATATCTTTGCCCGGCTTGAATCCCGCAGCTGTAATGGCTTCAAGAATCAAGTCTAGAGCTGCGCGATTACTCTCAAGGTTGGGAGCAAAACCACCTTCATCGCCAACAGAAGTGGCAAGTCCACGCTTTTTTAAAACAGCCTTCAAGCTGTGATAAATCTCAGCACCCCAGCGCAGAGATTCTTTAAAAGTCTCAGCACCAATCGGGGCAATCATAAATTCCTGAACATCTACATTGGTATCGGCATGAGCGCCACCATTGAGAATATTTAACATCGGAACTGGAAGCGTGTGTGCTGTTGGCCCACCGATATAACGGAAGAATGAAAGATCAGCACTTTCAGCAGCAGCGCGAGCTACGGCTAATGAAACGCCAAGGATTGCGTTGGCGCCAAGTTTGCTTTTATTTTCAGTTCCATCAAGATCAATCATCTCTTGATCAACTAGGCGTTGGTCTTGTGCATCAAATCCAATAACAGTTGGAGCAATTTTGTCATTCACAAAATCAACGGCCTTTTCAACACCCTTGCCAAGATAGCGCTTGCCTCCGTCGCGAAGTTCTGCAGCTTCAAATGCACCTGTTGACGCTCCGCTTGGGACTGCAGCGCGAGCACTATTTCCATCTTCTAGTACTACTTCGACTTCTATTGTTGGGTTTCCGCGAGAATCTAGAATTTCACGGGCATGTACGGCATCAATTAACGCCACAAGGGTCTCCTTCTATTTTTAACTATATTCAAGCTTTCTCACCAACGCTGGTATGAGCTTTATTAAATCTATGTAGCAATCTTATCGTGTTACTTATCCGGTAATGGAGTTGGCCTCGTGAGCGTGGATTCGTTCGATATACGCTTTGGTAGCTGCTCTTAGTGCTGCTTCAGGGTCGATTCCCGCCTCTTGGATTTGGTTTATCAGGCCCAAAAGAATCCCACCGGCCGCTTCCTCGGTCATGTGCGGATCTAGAACGAGTGGATTTAAAGTCGGAATTTCATGACCGTATTTCTTTGCGCGATAAAGAATTTTTGCAGCTAGCGGAAGTGCTGGCTGCCCAAGTGGAACTCCATCGGTTGCGGATGTACGCCCTTTTTCCTCTTTTTTGATTGCTTCCCAATTTTCGAGGACTTCTCCGCTACCAGTTACGACTACATCCCCAAACACATGAGGATGGCGGCGGATTAATTTATCTGCAACACCTTTGGCAACTTCCTCTATGCCAAATGGCTCATCTGCTGCCTCTTCAGTCTCCTCTGCCAAGCGAGCATGGAAGAAAACTTGAAGCAGAACATCACCTAGCTCCTCTCGCATTTCTGCGCGATCGCCTTTTTCTACTGCATCTATAAATTCATAAGACTCCTCAAGCAGGTACTTCAGAAGAGTTTCGTGAGTTTGCTCGGCATCCCATGGGCAACCTCCAGGTGATCGCAGCCGATCCATCGTCGCACGAAGGCGCTCAAGCTGTGATTCGTACTGCTCTTCCCCCATAAGAATTATTTCGTTACAGAGCCGGCAGCTAGCGGAGCAGCAACAATAGTTGCTCGCGCTGAGTCCCAATATCCGTAACGAGGGTTAACAATCACATTAAGTTTAGCGGCCTCATCGGAGACAAGTTTTTGCTCGGCGGCTGTTACATCGGCAGCGGCTATTCCACTTGCAGCTAAAATTTTGCTGATTTTTGATGAAAGTAAGTAAGTGTGGAAATACTTCTGAAGATTCTTTGGTGCAATCTGCGCGTTGACCATCGCCGATGGCAAATTAGCTGCGCCACCTACCTGAGCCGTTACATTTCTAATCTCAGTCGCTATTTCCGCATCGGTGACAACAATTTTATTTTTGGTACCGATTGCATCAAGAATTGATGAGATAACAAAGAAAGTAACTTGGCTTCTATTGAGCGCCTCGCCAGTGTCTAAATTCATGCCATTTGTTGTGACTTTTGCCCGCTCGGCCATTATTTCAGTCACCGTAGTTTGTACATCTGAAATCGAAATTGATTTTGACCCAACGGTCGCCGCAGAAATAATTGGCGTACAAGCAGTAAGCAGAACCAGAAGTCCAACAATTGAAACTGCTGCAATTTTCTTCTTCACATCAAAGGTCTTAATCAAAACTAGCTCCGTTTCACTTATTAAATACGGTCTTGAGCACATCAAGGGCCCAGGACAGGGTTGAAGTATCCCCTACATCCGAGGCTTCTTGCGAACCGGGATGAAGGCTTATTTGGGTGCTTTTAGCCACCATTACTGACTTGGTAGCCGCCTTGATGAGCGTTCCGGGAAAGACTCGCAATGTTCGAACCTGGGCTGACTCTGGCATCACCACAGGAGCTAACTTCAAATACTTTCCTTGTAAAACCACTTCGGTCAGACCCAGGCTCTTAGCAAATGTTCTAAGTTGCGCCACGGCGATCAGATTTTTTGCTGGCTCAGGCATCGTCCCAAAGCGATCTTCTAACTCTTCAACGATTGCATCAAGTCCTTTTTCA
>CAIVOW010000061.1 GCA_903907665.1 uncultured Actinomycetes bacterium
GAATAGATTCTCCCTTCTTGCCCAACACCGTTCGCACATTTGAAGACCCAAATATTGCAATCACCCACTCATAAACTATGAGTTGGTCCCCCAAACCTTAGGCACATACTATCGACCGTTAGCCGGGTAATTTAGGCACAATTGTTAAACAGGGGAAGGCAGTTTGCAGACACTTCCATATACTTAGTTTCGAGTGCCCATAGCTGCAAGATAGGTGGTTGAAATTGATTCCCGCATTATTTGGTCGCAAATGGCTAGCAATTGTGGCAATCGGTACTACCTTCGTAATTTCAGTTCCGTTTATTTTTGCAATACTAACTTTCCCAAATGTCATTAGTAATTTTGGCAATATTCGGGAAATAAGCTCCTTGGGTATCCAAGGCGGTAAATCCCTATTGGGGTTTGGGCAGGATAAAAAATATCTTTTAGTTTTTCAAAACACGGCTGAGGCAAGGGGCACGGGTGGAATTATCGGGGCTTATGCCATCCTGAATCTGCACAGAGGATCTGTCACTGTTGAGCGTAAGGGTTCTAATCAAGATTTGCATAGTTTAACAAAATTACCAATTGATCTAGGAAAAGAATTCTATAATCTTTACGGAAATGCCCCAGCTATCTGGCAAAACTCAAATGAATCTCCGCATTTCCCTGATGCTGCAGCAATCTGGCTTAAGTTGTGGCAACTTCAGTCCGGCCAGAACTTAGATGGCGTAATTACCGTAGATCCAGAAGCAATCAGTTATGTCTTATCGATTATAGGCGATGTTAAATTACCAAGCGGTGAGATTATTAGCGCTTCGAATGTGGTGGAAAAAACTCTGTCTACTTTGTATGCGCGCTTTGCAAGCGATAATAACCAAAGAAAAGAATACCTAGTAGAAATTATGAGTCTAGTACTGAAAAAATTATCCGAGGCAAGTAATCTCGAAAAACTAAAGGTAGGTAATGCATTATTAAAACCCTATGCGCAAAATCGACTGCTGCTTTATAGCACTGATTCAAATCTCGAATCGAAAATTGCGAAAACTCAATTCGGAGGCGTTCTATCTAATTCGAACAATAATGAGTATCGCGTGGTAGTTCTTAACACCTCTGGAAATAAAATGGATTACTATTTGGATAAGAAAATTTCGTTACGTTCAAAAACCTGTTCAAAAGATCGCACTACTGAACTGGTTGTGACTTTGACTAATACTTATGACGGGATCAAGCCGCTTCCCAATTATGTGTGGGGCAGACTTGACCTGAACAAGCCGAATGGACTTGGTGGATCCTATGGCTTTAACGTTTTCATCTATGGGCCGACCAAGGCCACGATCGTTTCCCTAGACATAGCCCACCAAGTTGATGGCCTTTTGGACACTACCCAGGAGCGCCAGCGGCCGCTAGCTATCGTTAAGCTCGATCTGGCCCCAAGGCGCTCAGAGACGATATCCGCAACATTCGTAGGAGGGGTCGGGAAATTGAGTTTCCACCAGCAGCCTTCGGTTAGGCCAGTAGGGCTAAACCTGCAAGATAAATGTTAAAGTCGAGTTATAAAGGCTATTGCTTTCTGTATGCACACCTGTATAGTCATAACACGCGCAGGGTGATTCGAAGGGTTGTCATGATCAGAAATTCCAAGAAATCGGTCTCAATTTTTCTAACTTTGGTCCTACCCAGTTCAATTTTGCTTACCCTCAATCCTTCTGTCGCATTTGCTGAATGCGTATCAGCCGCCTATCCCCCAGTGATTTGCGCAAATTCGAGTTCAGATATCCCCGTTAACGTAGTGGATTCAAGTGTTGCAGCGACAGTCGCTGAATTTGAGGCGGCTCCACCACCACCCGTTGGAACTTCTGCAAAGGCAGTAATAACAATTCCAGTTTCAGTTGTTGATCCAACTACCGGCGAAAAAACCACCATTAATGTTACTGAAACTATTAAAAAAGAAACTAGCAGCACAGGTGCAGTAACTTTTTCAAGGACCTTAACTGTAGGTGATACGACACTAGTGGTCTCTGGTGGCTCTGGCTCTGCATTGAGTACGTCGATTCCAGCTAACAGTTTTCTTACAGCCAGCGGGGCGGGGTTTCAAGCAAATACCTACGTCGATATTTATATCTACTCAACACAAATTTATTTGGGCTCTTTCAAAGTAGATAGCAATGGTGAGGTGGTAGACCATATTCTGATTCCAGC
>CAIVOW010000062.1 GCA_903907665.1 uncultured Actinomycetes bacterium
AGCTTCAGCTCTTGGCTGGATGTGGATGATTGAAGGTAGCGCAGGTGCGATTGGTAGCGCTGTGGCGGGGACGCTTTCTGAATCTGTGGGACCTCAATTTTGTTTCGCGCTCTCAACGCTATGCGTGCTTGCAGGTGCGCTCATCACCTTTGGTGGACAGCGTTACTTACAAAAAGCAAATAAAAAAACTCCAGTGCAGGACTAGTGAGCTGCTAGATCCCAACTCTTGCCCGTGCCGATCTTAACTGCCAGCGGAAGAGATAGTTCAACAGCACTTTCCATGGCATTTCGAACAAGAATCGACAACTCTTCTTTTTCTCCAGGAAAGATTTCGATGATGAGTTCATCATGTACCTGCAGCAGCAATCGTGATTGAAGTTTCGCCTTCGTTATAGCTGCATCGACATGAAGCATGGCAACTTTAATGATGTCTGCCGCTGAACCTTGGATAGGAGCGTTGAGTGCCATTCGCTCTGCCACTTCTCGGCGTTGGCGGTTCTCACTCGAAAGATCTGGAAGATAACGCCTTCTACCCAAAATAGTTTCTGTGTAACCAACCTTGCGCGCCTCATCGACTACATTTTTCAAATAATCTCGAATACCTCCGAAACGTTCAAAGTAATGTCCCATCAAAGCGGCAGCCTCTGTCGGGGAGAGATCTAACTGTTGGGAAAGTCCAAATGCAGAAAGGCCATACGCAAGTCCGTAAGACATCGCTTTGATCTGACGTCTCATTTCAGGATTAACATCAGCTGTATCAACACCAAAAACGCGCGAGGCGACCGTATTGTGCAAATCCTCTCCACTCTTAAATGCTTCGGTTAGTCCAACATCTTTAGATAGATGAGCCATGATTCGCATCTCGATCTGGCTGTAATCGGCAGTCAATAGTTCATCAAATGGCTTGGAAGCAATAAAGCAATCTCGGATTCGACGGCCTTCCTCGGTCCGCACCGGGATATTTTGAAGATTTGGATCAGTGGATGACAGACGCCCCGTAGCGGTCGTGGTTTGTTGGAATGTCGTATGAATTCGATTTTCCGAACTTGTAGCAGCCATCAATCCGTCGATAGTGGTCATTAACTTACTTGTTTCGCGAATGCGGAGCAGATTTTTTAAAACTGGGTGCCCGGTCTTAGCAAAGAGCCATTCCAAACTTTCTGCATCTGTAGTAAATCCAGTCTTTATCTTCTTCGTTTTCGGCAGCTTCAAATCATCAAATAAAATCCCCTGAAGTTGCTTGGGTGAACCAACGTTGAACTCTTTGCCTGCATGCTTATGAGCTGAGATAGTCTCATTAGCAACCTCTCCCCTAAAATATTCCACCAGCTCAGTCAGGTGAGGCGTATCTACGGCTATGCCAGTTGACTCCATTTGGGCAAGCAGCAGTGAGGTTGGAAGTTCTAAGTCCTTGAGCAGTGCGCCCATATTTCGCTCATCAATTTCCTTCTGCAATATGGAGCGTAACGAATGTAAATGGGCGGTTGTTGAGCCATCAAATGATGAGAATAGATCATCAGCAACTTGAGCTAATTCAAGTCCAAGATAGCGCTCAACAAGATCTTCAATGGCGATGTTGCGCCCGCCGGGATTGATTAAATAAGCTGCTAACTCAGTATCAAATTCGATGCCTTCAATATCAACGTATCTGGCGATTATTTTTGAACCATGAACAATTTTCTTAACACCGCTATCAGCCAACCAGCCGCCCGGTACCCCTGCTGGATCAACAAAAACCTCAGCGCTATTTAAAGAAACTGCATAACTAGAAATATTGCCGTCAACAATTTCTGCGTGAAATGCAACTAATCCATCGCACTTTGAAATAAGAGCATCGATTTCTGCCGCTGACTTTTCGATAGAGGTGACCGAAGATTTCGCAAGAACGGGCTCTTCTTCCGCTTCTCCGGCAATGGCTTTAACGCGATCTCGAAGCGCGCGAATTTCAAGTTGATCTAGAAGGTGAAAGACATCTGCAGTATTGAAACCGGCCCATCTAAGATCGGCAACACTTGCCTTAACATCAACATCATGAATAAGTTGAGTTAGTTCATGATTAAGCTGAACGCTTTCCAGGTGTGAGCGCAATGAATCTCCAGCTTTACCTGGAATCTCACTAGCGTGCGCTACGAGTCCCTTGATATCTCCAAATTCTTGTATCCATTTTGTCGCAGTCTTTTCGCCCACTCCTGGAACCGAAGGTAAGTTGTCGCTGGGATCTCCGCGAAGGGCTGCGAAGTCATGATACTGAGAAGGAGTTAGTCCATATTTATCTTGAACTGCCGCTGGAGTCATGCGTGCTAATTCTGTTACGCCTTTTTTAGGATAGAGAACCGTGACCCGTTCAGAAATAAGCTGGAAGGAATCACGATCCCCGGTCGAAATCAGGATATCGAAATCTTCTTTTTCGGCAGCTTTCGCAAAGGTAGCGATTACATCGTCAGCTTCAAACCCCTCTATTGCGAAGCTCTTGATTCCTAGAGCTGCAACCATTTGATAGAGGTAATCCATTTGCGAGCGAAACTCATCAGGGGTTTTAGCCCGCTGCGCTTTATATTCGGGAAATTTCTCAGAGCGAAAAGTTTTTCGAGAGACATCAAATGCGACTGCAATATGCGTGGGTTTCTCATCTCGAATCAGATTAAGTAGCATCGTAGAAAAGCCATAAATCGCATTAGTCGGTTGGCCTTGAGAGGTCCCAAAATTCTCTACCGGCAAGGCGTAGAAAGCGCGGTATGCCAATGAATGACCGTCAATCAGTAAAAGGCGCTTCATGTGGCTGATTGTAGGCATACTGAGGCACAGATTAGACTTCCTCTATGAGCGATTACATGGAGATTCTGCGCGAACGTGGTCAAGGAGCGCTAGGTAAAAAAATGGGAATTGAACTTCTCGAAGCTACACCACAGCGTTTAGTTGCAACGATGCCGGTAGAGGGAAATACACAACCGTTGGGACTTTTACATGGTGGTGCAAATGTTGTCCTGGCCGAAAGTCTGGGATCAATTGGAACTGCACTTCACGCTGGCCCAGAGAAGCGAATTGTTGGGGTCGACGTTAGCGCTACTCATCATAAATCAGCCACCAGTGGTCTAGTCACTGGCGTAGCAACTGCCATATCACTTGGTAAAACGCTGTGCTGCTATGAAGTAGTTATAACAAATGACAAAGGTGAACGTACTTGTACCGCACGCATCACCTGTCTTATTCTCACGCCCAGAAATTAACCGCCCAGAAATTAACCGCCTAGGTAAGCCTTGGTAACTTCGGGGTCCGATTGAAGATCCTTAGCGTTGCCGCTCATTTTAATATTTCCTGATTCAAGGACATACGCACGATTCGCAACACTTAGTGCAGCCAGCGCGTTCTGCTCAACAAGCAAAATAGTCGTACCTTGTTGATTAATTTTCAAAATTGTCTCAAAAATCAAATCTACAAGAACTGGTGCAAGACCCATTGACGGTTCATCCATAATGAGAAGCTTTGGGCTACCCATAAGCGCGCGAGCCACAGCCAACATCTGCTGTTCACCGCCCGACATCGTGCCTGCTTTTTGAGTAATACGTTCACGAAGCCGAGGAAAAAGTTCAAGCACGCGCTCCTTATCGGCTGCAATCCCTTCTTTATCGTTTCGAAGGAAGGCACCTAAATCTAAATTCTCTGCCACCGTCATCCGAGGAAAAATTCTTCGTCCTTCAGGTGAATGCGTTATTCCCTTCTTAACGACCGCATGGCCTTCCAAGCCTTCGATACGTTCGCCTAGAAAAGTGATCGAGCCGGCGCGAGGCTTCAGCAGCCCAGAGATTGCGCGCAGCGTTGTCGACTTTCCCGCTCCATTTGATCCGATTAAAGTGACAATTTCACCTTCGTTAACTTCCAGCGAAATTCCTTTAATGGCTTTGATATTGCCATAGGAAACTTCTAAATTCTCTACTTTTAACATTAGTGACCCGCCCCCACGCCCTTACCGAGATACGCTTCAATAACTCGTGGATTAGATTTAATTTCTTCTGGCGTGCCCTCAGCAATCTTTTCGCCACGACTTCGCCGGTGTCGCGGCGCACAATGCGCACTTCGTTGTTGGTGCCATCGGCGATCATCAAAAAGGTTTGACTCGGGTCTTCACTTGCGACCAAATCCCACACCGACC
>CAIVOW010000063.1 GCA_903907665.1 uncultured Actinomycetes bacterium
AAGATGCATTCGAGATCACATTGTGCGTAGCGGCATCGTACTTCTCGTGATTGACGCCCATGACGATTGTGATGTCCTCATCGGAGGCAGGCGCTGAAATGATTACTTTCTTAGCTCCAGCCGCAATGTGCTTCTTTGCATCGGCCGCCTTAGTGAAAAATCCTGTTGATTCAATGACAATGTCAGCCTTCACCTCTCCCCAGGGAAGAGCCGCAGGATCGCGTTCAGCGAAAACGCGAATAGTCTTACCGTTAACGGTAATTGAGGTCTCGTCGTGAGTTACTGGTAGACCAAGAGGTCCAAGAATCGAGTCATACTTCAACAGATGGGCCAGTGTGGCGTTATCGGTCAGATCATTGATGCCAACAATCTCGATATCTGCTCCTGAAACCAGAACTGCTCTGAAAAAATTACGGCCAATGCGACCAAAACCATTTATGCCTACGCGAACCACAGTAGTCCTCACTTCTATCAATTTAAGAAAAGTATGGCCTCTTCCCCGCTATATAAGGTGCGCCAGAATCTTGTGGCAAATTTGCGGTTAAGGGCGAATCACAACGTTGTGTATGGCCCTACCTTATCAGTCCAAATCCCCCGGTACCGAGTTCTTCGACGCTACAGCGCTCATTAAAGTCTGAATCTAGGCTCAATCTGTAAGCAAATCAGGACTTAGGCCAGCTTCAGTATCAGGTATTCCTAATTCGTGCGCACGTTTATCGGCCATAGCTAAGAGTCGGCGGATTCGACCTGCAATGGCATCTTTGGTCATGGGAGGAGAAGCCAATGAGCCAAGTTCCTCCAAACTTGCCTGACCATGCGTAATGCGCAATTCGCCCGCTTCCTTCAAATGTTCAGGAATCTCCTCGCCTAAAATCTCCATCGCTCGTGAAACTCGCGCGGATGCAGCAACTGCTGCGCGAGCCGAGCGGCGCAAATTTGCATCATCAAAGTTTGCAAGACGATTTGCAGTAGCTCGAACTTCTCGGCGCATTCGTCGTTCTTCCCAAGCCAAAACACTTTCATGTGCGCCAAGTCGAGTAAGCAACGCACCAATCGCATCTCCATCGCGGATCACAACACGATCCACTGCTCTTACCTCGCGCGCCTTTGCCGCAATGCCAAGCCTTCTTGCTGCTCCAACAAGTGCAAGCGCCGCTTCTGGCCCAGGACAAGTGATTTCAAGGGCTGATGAGCGACCTGGCTCAGTTAATGAACCGTGGGCCAAAAATGCACCGCGCCATGCCGCTTCTGCATCGCACAAGCCAGCTGAAACAACTTGAGGAGGTAGCCCACGAATAGGGCGATTATTGGCATCAATCAAGCCAGTTTGGCGCGCCAGCGCCTCACTATCACTAGTGACTCTTACAACGTAGCGACTTCCTTTGCGTAGGCCGCTTGGTGAAAGTACTGCTAATTCACTTTCGTGACCAAAAATTTCAGCTATATCTTTACGTAGTCGTCTAGAAGTTTGTGCAGTATCTAATTCAACTTCAATCAATATTTTACCTGCAGCTAAATGTAACCCGCCAGCAAATCGTAGAATTGCTGAAACTTCTGCTTTTCGACAACAAGGTTTTGTCACTGTTAGACGACTTAGTTCGTCCTTTACTGATGCTGTCATTGCCATGCGAGTATCTAAGCAAACATCAGCCGAAAATGTGGCTGAAAGTCATAGCCAATTTTTCTGCAGAGTGGTGGTAGGACCCCACAGCTTTTGCCACATCTGATACAACAAGCTTTCCGCCACAACCCTCAACCACTTGTTGAAGCCTGCTTTTCTCCCCAAGTGCTGATGGATCGACAATTGCGTAGTCGAGCTGAAAGTGTGGAGAGTGAGAAAGGATGAGCTCTAAATGTTGCGCGGCACTCACCCCAGCAAATTCATCTGCACTCAATGGTTCAGGAAGATTAAAAATAATAATCTTTTTTGCAGCCGAACTTTCAATGGCAGCTAGTTGTTCTCTGAGTAGAAAATGTGGCATCACGCTGCTAAACCACGAGCCGGGACCAAAGGTAAGCCATTCTGCCTTAGCAATAGCGTCTAAAGCTTGCGGAGTAGCTTTAGGAGAATCTGGTATCAGTTTCAGGGACTCGATCTCCCCTTTGGCCGTTGCAACTTCTACTTGCCCTCGAACAACTTTTGGTCCGGCTGAGGTGTTAAATCTGGCTTCAATATCTAATGGCTCAATCGCCATCGGTAAAACTCGGCCAATTATCTTGAGCAACTGACCCACTCGATCGATACCAGCAACTGGATCCCCATCGCGATCCCACAAAGCTGTAAGTAATAAGTTTCCTAGCGCGTGCCCATCTAAATCACCGGATGTTGTAAAGCGATATTGCAAAATATCAGCCCAGTCGCGTCCCCACTCATCTGACGAACACAGTGCAGCAAGTGCCATACGTAAATCACCAGGTGGTAAGAAATTAAATTCCGAACGCAGGCGACCACTTGAACCACCATTATCGGCAACAGTCACTATGGCCGTTATATCCGTTGTTAAAGAGCGCGCTGCCGTAAGAGTGGCCGCCAAACCATGACCGCCGCCCAAACAAACTAGCTTTGGATTTGAACTCAAAGCTCTCTACCAAGGTCGCGGTGAATCGATGAAGCTGAAATTGTATGGTTAGTGGGGATATTGCCTTGGTTGAACCGCCTAACGATTTCCTCCGCTATAGCCACGCTTCTATGTTTTCCGCCGGTACATCCCACCGCCAGGGTGAGATATTTTCGACCCTCAGAAATGAATCCTTTTGACATAGTTTCAAAAAGTGCCTGATATCGACTTAAGAACTCTTGCACATTTTCCGCACTCAAAACGTTCTGACTTACAGCGGAGTCCAGACCATTGAGTGGTCTTAACTCTGGAATCCAATGTGGATTTGGAATGAAGCGACAGTCCATCACTAAATCTGCATCTACCGGAATTCCATACTTGTATCCAAATGAGAGAATATTTACTCGTAAATCAGCGGTTGAGTCTGAATGAAAAAGTTCTTCAATTTTTGACTCTAATTGGTGAATGTTCAGGCTAGATGAATCGATAACGATATCTGCTACTGAGCGGACTTCACGAAGTCGATCTCGCTCCTTTGCAATTCCATCGACAATGCGATCACCACCTTGGAGTGGATGTGGTCTGCGAGTAGATTCAAATCTACGGATAAGAGCCTCATCAGCTGCATCAACAAAGAGAATCTTGCGCGCTATTCCACGCTCACCCAATTCGGCAAGAGCAATATTCAAATCATCAAAAAATTGTCTTCCTCTAACATCAATCACAACTGCAATATTCGTGACTGTTTTAGCAGCCATATCGCAAAGGTTTGCGAGCAGAGCTGGTGGTAAATTATCAACCACATACCAACCAAGATCTTCCATCGCATGAGCAACGGTGGAACGCCCGGCTCCACTCATACCTGTTACAACTACAACCTCGCTAGACATATCCCAATCATGCCTTATTATTCAAGAATCTCACCAGTAGAAATATCTACAGTCGGCTCTGCATCTTGGAGATGCTCATAAACAAGCGTTGCAATCTTCTCGCCGATACCCGGTACCCCAGAAATGTCCGAGAGTCCCGCTCTTTTGAGTGCAGCCACCGAACCGAAATGTGCTAGCAGAGCCTTACTGCGAACCTCTCCCAGATGAGGTATTTCATCTAGTAGTGATTCCAGCATTACTTTCGATCGTCTATTTCGATGAAATGTGATTGCAAAACGGTGCGCTTCGTCGCGAATGCGTTGCAATAGATAAAGACCTTCACTGTGACGGGGGAAAATGATGGGATCTGGCGAGTCAGGCAGCCAGACCTCTTCAAGTCGTTTAGCCAACCCACAGAGCGCGACATCAGTGATACCCAACTCAGCTAACGCTCGATTGGCGGCTGCAACCTGGGGTTTACCGCCATCCACCACTATTAATTGTGGCGGGTAGGCAAATTTAGGTCTTGCTCCCCCATCGATTCGAAGCTCATCTAAATCAATATCTTTCTCCGCCAAATAACGCTTCATTCGCCGGGTAATAACATGATGCATAGCGCGCGTGTCATCGAAATTTTCATCATCCGATATTGCAAATCTTCGATAGTCACTTTTCTTGATCCGGCCATCTTCAAAAACCACCATTGATGCAACCATGTGGTTTCCTTGTATATTTGAAATATCAAAGCACTCAATTCGTAATGGTAATTCGCTGAGCCCAAGTAACTCGGCAATCTCTTCAAGGGCCTTACCTGATACCGCAGAATCACTTGAGCGCTTAGAAAGGTATTGAATCAAGGCTTGGTTTGCATTGCGCTTGACCGTTTGGATTAACTCGAATTTATCGCCACGCTGAGGAGTTGATATCTTCACCCTTTTGTCCGAAAGAGTTGAGAGCCACTCCTCATATTGATCGCTCTCTTTAAGCTCTCGATCAATCAGAACTTCAGAAGGGGGCGACTGATCGGCATAAATCTTGGAAAGAATGGCCGCCACAACCTCTTCACCCTCAAGTACATTTGATAAATCTAAAACCCACGACCGTGAAGCAACTATCCGGCCAAGGCGAATAGAAAAAAGTGAAGCAGCCGCATGCGTAACTTCTTCATGAATTGCAATCACGTCGGCAGTAATATTTTCAGATAGTGCTACATCCGTTGTTTCACTTGCCTTACGCAACGCCGTGAGTTGATCTCGAAGAACTGCTGCCCTCTCAAATTCATGGGCATCTGAAGCCTTCTGCATTTCTGATTCAATGTGAGTTGTAATATCAACGTTTTCCGAGCTAAAGAAATCTGCAAGCCGCTCGGCCATGGCGAAGTGATCCTCTTTTGAAATCCACTCTACGCATGGGGCAGCGCATCTGCCGATATCGCCAAGTAGGCACTGCCGCTTGTTCTTTACTGCTCGATCAAAATTAGCATTACTACACGTTCTAATCGGGTAGATTTTCAACAAAGTATCAAATGTACTTCGCAAAGCCCAAGCATGGGCAAAGGGTCCAAAATATTTAACGCCTTTTACTTTCTTTTGGCGCGAGATAAACATTTTCGGAAATGGCTCATTCAGGCTAATTGCGACATACGGATAAGATTTATCATCACGGAATTGAATATTAAATTGGGGATTTTCGGATTTGATCCATGTGTATTCAAGCTGGAGTGCTTCGACTTCTGTATTTACAACTGTCCAATCAACTCTCACTGCGGTATGAACCATCCGGTAAGTTTTCTCGGCTAAATTGGAGCCAAAATAACTATTGAGTCGATTCTTTAAATTTTTAGCCTTGCCAACATAAATAACTTTCCCTGCACCGTCATAAAAACGGTATACACCGGGATCTGTCGGTAACCCACTAGGACGATAGCTCTGCGGATCAGTCATCGGAGTTCATTCATATCACTTCAAGATTGGTGCAAGGAACTGTCCGGTATAACTTGCCTTAACCTTCGCAACTTGTTCTGGAGTTCCTTCGGCAATCACAAGTCCACCGCCACTACCTCCTTCTGGGCCCATATCGATCACCCAGTCGGCGCACTTGATAACATCTAAATTGTGCTCGATTACAATCACTGTGTTCCCCGAATCCACTAAACGATTGAGCACAATCAACAGCTTGCGGACATCTTCGAAGTGCAGGCCAGTAGTTGGCTCATCTAAAACATAGAGGGTGCGACCAGTGGATCGACGTTGTAGCTCGGTTGCA
>CAIVOW010000064.1 GCA_903907665.1 uncultured Actinomycetes bacterium
TTAAGAACCATTCGGTCGATCAGCCAATTCTCATCCACTCCAGCCCGAGTACTGGTATCGATGAACTTGCTGTCACGCAAGACTGTGAAGCGATCACTAATGTCGAGCATTTCAGACATGCGGTGGGAGATCATGACGACTGCCACGCCTTCATCGCGAAGCTGGCGAACAACTGCAAAAAGGGACTCTACTTCTTTAGGAGCAAGCGATGAGGTTGGCTCATCAAGTAATAGGACTTTTGTATTAGAAGCAATTGCTCGGGCAATTTCCACCATTTGTTGGTGATGCTGGGGCAAGGTACTGACTTCCGCACGTGGATTTACTTCCAGGTTTAGGCGCTTGAGAAACTCAACTGCGCGTTTATCTGTGTCTTTCCAATCTATTCCGAGTTTATTTCTGGTCTGGTTATGACCTAGAAAAACGTTTTCAGCCACACTCAAATGTGGAACAAGACTGAGTTCTTGGCTCACCATGGTGATGCCATATGCCATTGAATCGCGAACACCTTGAAAATTAACTTGGGTTCCATCCATCAAGATCTGTCCTTCGTCTTGCTTAATCACGCCTGCAAGAATTTTCAATAGGGTTGACTTACCAGACCCATTTTCACCTGCGACCGTATGAACTTCACCAGGAAAAAGATCTATGTGAACATCTTGTAGCGCGCGGACAGCATCGAAATTCTTCGAAATATTTGTCATAGATACGCTAGCTGTCATGGGAATATTTATTTTCGGTCGTACTCAACGAGTTCGAGCTGGTTATCCCATGGATCTAGAACATAAATGATTCGCTGCCCAGCAGCTGGACCTTCGGTGATAGCTATTGGTCCTGCCATAAATCGAAGAGAGTATTTATCTCGCAGCGCAAGAACTGCATCTAGATTTGTTACTTTAAAAGCAATGTGATGCCCGCCAAGATCTGAATTCTTTGGAGGTGTAGTTCTGCGATCTGTTGGCCGGTCGTATTGGAAAAGCTCCAAGCGGCTTGCGTTGCCATATTCCAACATAGCAATAGTAAATCTTCCATCAACTACGTTGACGTGTGCTTCTGCCCAATCTTTTCCATCGACTTTATCAAATTCGCGAGCATCAAATGGCCCTAAGCGAAAAATCTCTTTAGCTCCAAGTAAAGTTGAATAAAACGCAACGGCCTCATCTAGGTGTGGAATTGTTATTCCAACGTGATCCATACCCTCTAAGCCAGGAATAATTTGAGTGGTGAATGACATCAACGCTCCTAATCAAAAATAGTGGCTCTGGTCGGCACCGGGAACGCAATTCTGACTCGTGTATGTATCGTTCGTCAAGGATTGGTCATACCATTTGCACAGATAAATAAAATGATATCAAAACGTTATGAATCTCCGAGGTGCTGTTGAACTCGTTGAACTAGCTAAAAAACGCTTAATATAGGCGTAATACCTGATTAATACTTACTTTAGGGTTGCTAATTAGGCATCAAGCGGCCGCCATTGACGTCGAGAACCGTCCCTGTGATGTACGACGCTTCATCGCTTGCTAGAAAAAGCACTGGATCTACACACTCTCGAAGTTCTGGCATCCGACCTAATGGAATGGCACTCAAAACCTCGGTTCGATCAGTTTCGCTCAATTCATCGAACATTCCGGCTAATCGATCAGTCAGAAAAAGCCCGGGGGCAATCGCATTGACTCGGATTCCAAACTCACCAACTTCTTTCGCAAGACGGCGGGTTAGTCCAGTAATCGCGGCCTTAGCTGCTGCATATGGAATCCCAGTCACAGGACTAGCGCTTCTTCCCCCAATGGAGGAGAAGGTAATAATTGAGCCGCCATGATTCTTCTTCATATGCGGAATAACCGCGCGAGCGCAGTAATAGGTTCCCTTCACATTCACATCAATAACAAGATCCAAATCAGCATCAGAAATATCAGCCATATCCCTAGGAGTGCCGAGAGAACCACCTGCAGCTGCAATCAGAATATTAATTCCGCCAAGGGATTGTGCTAACGCATCAATAGCCGTCGTTACCGCCAGACCATCTCGAACATCCACAACCCTTGCATCAACCTGCGCGCCTTGGGATGTTAGTTTCTTCACAACAGCATCTATCGCACCTTGGTTTGTGTCCAGGATTCCTACTCGGCCACCTTGGTTCACAACTTCGGTCGCAATCGCTGCGCCAATTCCGCCAGCACCACCAGTAATGATTATCGTCTTTCCAAGAAAGCGTTGGGCAGCCATGAAGGTGAAGCTCCTTTTGCGAGGTCGGTACTGGCGCTACCTTACCTCTAGGCTTATCCTTGACGATAGTCAAATACTCGACATGACACCAAAAATCTTGTCGTGGCAAATTCCAAGGAGGCTGTATGAAGATTGTTTCAATCGGTGGCGGTGCTGCTGGGCTCTACTTCGGAATACTTATGAAGAAGCAAGATCCAAGCCATGAAATAACCGTGATTGAGCGAAACCGCCCCTATGACACTTTCGGATGGGGTGTGGTCTTTTCGGATTCAACGTTAGGCAACTTTGTGCGCGCGGATGAACCGACGGCACGAGAAATTCTTGGTTCATTCAACCATTGGGATGACATTGATGTGCGCATTAATGGCAAAAACTTTATCTCCGGCGGGCATGGGTTCTGCGGAATTGGCAGAAAACGCCTCCTGAATATTTTGCAGGAACGTGCAGAAGGATTAGGCGTAAAACTTTTATTTGAGACTGACATTAAAGATGATGAAGTTGTTGCAAAAGAGTACGACGCCGATATCGTCATCGCTGCCGATGGACTTAATAGTTTTATACGCGATAAGTATAAGGCGACCTTCAAACCGGATATCGATGTACGTAAATGTCGCTTTGTGTGGCTTGGTACAAAAAAGATGTTCAAAGATTTTACTTTTATATTTAAGAAAACTGAATTTGGTTGGTTCCAAGCACACGTTTATCAATTTGATGGTGATACCTCGACCTTTATTGTAGAAACACCTGAAGAAGTGTGGGCAAAAGCTGGGCTCGACAAAATGGAACAACCTGAGGCGATTGCATTTCTCGAAAATCTTTTTGCAGATGATCTAGAAGGTGCAGCATTAATGAGCAATGCATCTCATCTGCGCGGATCTGCAAATTGGATTAAGTTTCCACGCGTAATCTGCGAAAATTGGATTCAGTGGAATGAGATTGGCTCCAAGAAAGTGCCTGTCATTCTTATGGGCGATGCAGCCCATACCGCACACTTCTCAATTGGATCAGGCACAAAGCTTGCGATGGAAGATGCGATTGATCTCGCACAATCATTTGCAGATAACTCCAGCAAGGGAATTCAGGCTGTTCTTGACTCATATCAAGCCAATCGCTCTGTTGAAGTTGCAAAAATCCAAAATGCAGCAAGAAACGCAATGGTCTGGTTTGAAGAAATTGAGCGATATTCACATCTTCCTGAAGAGCAATTTAATTTCTCTCTGCTTACTCGAAGCCAGCGTATCTCTCATGAAAATCTTCGCTTACGAGATTCAGCTTACATATCTCAATTCGATAAATGGTTTACAGCCAAAACTTTTGCTGATGCAGGCTTGCCTGTGCCAAGCCCTGATTTAGAAGTTCCACCTATGTTTACTCCTTTGAAAGTCCGCGATGTCGTGCTAAAAAATCGTGTGGTTGTTTCTCCGATGGCGCAGTACTCAGCCGTGGATGGATTGGCCGCTGATTACCATCTTGTTCATCTTGGAGCCCGTGCAATGGGTGGCGCCGGCTTGGTTGTTACCGAGATGACTTGTGTGAGTGCCGATGCTCGAATCACACCAGGTTGCCCAGGACTATATAAGCCTGAACACACTCAAGGTTGGAAGCGAGTCGTTGATTTCGTGCATCAAAATACAGATGCGAAGATTGCAATACAGATCGGTCACGCAGGTGCAAAGGGTTCAACCAAACTTGCATGGGAGGGAATCGATAAGCCAGTCGAAAAAGATGGCTGGCCATTAATTTCAGCTTCCGCAGAGCAATACCTAGAAGGTGTCTCAGATACATCGCGTGAAATGACGCGCGAGGACATGGACCGCGTTAAAGCAGATTTCGTACGCGCTACCCAAGAAGCTGAGAAGGCCGGATTTGATTGGCTTGAACTCCACGCAGCTCACGGTTATCTACTTTCCTCATTCATCTCCCCTATCACCAACCATCGCACTGATGAATATGGTGGCTCCTTCGAAAATCGTTTGCGTTATCCGCTTGAGGTTTTTGCGGCAGTCCGAGAAGTTTGGCCGAGTGGAAAACCAATTAGCGTTCGAGTTTCAGCACATGACTGGACCGAAGGTGGAATAACTCCAGACGATGCGGTCGATATCGCAAAGGCATTTAAAGCTGCTGGGGCCGACATGATTGACTGCTCATCAGGTCAGGTAACAAAGAAAGAAAAACCTGTTTACGGAAGAATGTTCCAAACTCCTTTTGCAGATCAAATCCGTAACGAGGCAGGCATTCGGACAATTGCTGTTGGAGCTATTTTTGAGGCCGATAACATCAACACCATCATTGCAGCAGGCCGCGCAGATCTTTGCGCCGTTGCTCGTATGCATCTAGTTAACCCAGCATGGACGTTGCTTGAAGCTGCAAAAATTGGCTATAAAGATGTGAAATGGCCAAAGCAGTACGTTTCTGCCAAGGTTCAGATCGAGCGCAATATTGAACGTGACAAGCAAGTAGCTGCTGCGGCAAAGAGTGCGATGAGCTATGAGCAAATCACGCAAGCATTCGAAAGCTGAGCAGGTTAATAAAAATCTAGAACATTTAGCCAGCGAGGATGGCGCGTAACTTGGCGCCATTCTCATCAGCTAGAGCTGCTGAGCGCAATCCTGCAACCGCGGATGCCAAGTCTGAATTATCCGCCTTATTCATATTCGATTTTACATACTCCATAATCAATTCAAAGTTAGCCCAACCATTGTGGTGAGTGGCGCCATATCCCTTGATTACGTTCGCACTTTCTGCGACTTCATAAGCTAGTTGATAATTCTTTACTATTGCGAGATTAATCATCGCAATCCAATCTTCTATCCGAGCTTGTTCAAGGTTAAAGCGCAAAGAGCGGCGGCGAATTCTACGCAGACGAGCTATGAAATAAAGTGTTAGATAACCATGAACCGAAGTTGTTTGAAGCTTAATTCCATCTCTAGTAAATGTCTCAATGAGGGAATTGACCCACTTGGTACGTAAGATCCATTTACCAATGGGTGTTGGCAAAGTATCAGCGAACTCTTCAGCTTGTGGGTGAAGAAATTCACGAACTTGCATCATCTGTTCATCTTTAATTTTTGCTTCTATTCCAACACGTTCAAAGCGTGATCGGCGCGTTTTTAAATCCGCGACTCTAATCGTATCTTCATACGTCATCCATAGCGCGGTATATCTGGCAGCTTCATTCAAAACCTGAGCAGTGCCGTTGCCGTACTGAGCCTCAGCGCTATTAATGCTGAGCAAGCGATCAAGATATACCTGCGCATATTTAATATCTTGATAATCAGCGCAACGCTTAATGCCGTTTACTAACATCACCGCACTGGCTTCTGGAAATTCGTCCTTAATCCTTGCAGCTAAGTTCTTTAATTTTGAACCAACAGCGCTAGCTGGGTCATTAATGATTGCTAGTTCTTCCTCTGGTGTTAACGCGTTGAGGTTTGCAGACGGCGCATCTTTTGGTTTAAGCCCGATAGATACGGGTACTGCCTTTGAAGGAGGCTTCAAGGCCAAAGTAGCTTGTGCATATCCAAGCTCAAAAGCTTGTAGTGAAGTTTTTACTCCCACACCGCCACGTTCGATCGCGCCCATAAATTCTTCGCGATTGAAAGGTAGCGCTTTACTTCCAGCAAGCGCGCCAAAAAGTGCTGAAGAAATGACACTTCCTGCATCTTCGGCCACTTTGGCAAAATCAGCGGCAATAAAAGTTAGCGCAGCGCTGCGAGCAGAATCAATCAGTACTTGCGAATCTACGCGCCCATCACCCATTGCCATCTTCTCCTGCATTGAATAAACGCGGTGAGTTGATGCAATAAATGTGGTGACATCCGGGGAAACAAACCCTCGCTGAACTGCTCGACCCGCTTCCATAAGTTCGGAAGCAATGACGATATCGACTTCACCTGGCGCTGCCATGGTGCTAAGAATTGGTTCTTGGTTTTGACCGCTGAGCTTGGGAAAAAATTCTAGGTAATAAACAGTGGTACCTGTTCGCTGCGCAACGCCTGGAACCGAGGTGGTTTGTGCCCAGTACCCAGAGCGCTCAGCCATATCGACACACCAATCGGCTAAGACTCCGCCACCTTCCCCGCCCATTGCCAATATCGCCATAGTGATTGGACGAGTCTGGGTAGTAAAAGTTTTAGACATAAATCCCTGCCATGCGTGATTCGATTCTATTTTGTAAGCGCGAAATTATCGCCTTTCGAGTAGCGAGCTTCATTCGATCCCAGATCGAAGGATTATTAATAATTTCGGTACGGTAGAAAGATGGACACAGAACTGCAGCATGGGCCGCTTCTCCGCAAAGTCCACATCCAACGCAAGTATCAAGTACCTGTGCAATCGGGTCTTTACGCATCGGATCTGGATTAGGAGCGATAGTCAGCGATGGACAACCGCTAATACGAATACAGGAGTGATCACCCGTGCAGGTATCTGGGTCTACCCCAAATCGTTCGCGGACAACTCGCTTACCTTCTTTAATCTTACGATTCATCTCTGGTTTGATACGACGCTGTTTGTTTAACGTACATTCACTTGTCGCGATAATGACTTTAGGGCCGCTCTCCTTGGAAGTGAGTGCACCCTTCATGATGTCACGCATTTCAGAGACGCGGTATGTGTTATGAACCGCCTTTACCCACTTGACTCCAATGCCACGCACCGCAGCTTCAATAGGATGTTTTGTTGATCGAATCTTATTTTCAGCAGTCGATGAAAGCAGATCTTGTCCACCCGTAGCTGCGCTATAGGCATTGTCAACAATAACTGTTAGTCCATCGCTTTCGTTGAACACTGCATTACCAATACCGCTAGTTAAACCGTTGTGCCAGAAACCACCATCACCCATAAAGCTAATAGATTTCTTTTCACTCGATGAGTCATGTAGTGCCGATGCTCCTGCAGTACCAAGTCCGTAACCCATCGTTGTTGCACCAATATTAAATGGCGGCAGGATTGAGAATAAATGGCAACCAATATCTGCACTTATGTGATGGCTCCCTGTTTCACGTTCCGCAAGTTTGAGCGCCGTAAAAATTGGACGCTCTGGGCAGCCAGTACAAAATGAAGGTGGTCGACCATGTACAACTTCGGCTGGAATCGTTGTCGTCAGCGAGTTTGGCTTATCGCCACTTGGCCGAACTAGTGCAGGTAAATTATTTTCATCAACCAATTCCGGAGCGTACTTACGTAAGAATTCAAGTAGTCCCTTGACGACCGCCGCAGGCGTATATTCACCAGCTGGTGGCAAGAAATCTTTGCCGTGCAATTTAGTTGGCACATCGCCACGGCGCAGAACTGCATGAATGTTCTGCTCGATGTAATCTGGCTGGCCTTCTTCAACAAGAAGAACTGATTTCTTACTCTTAGCAAATTCGATTACTTCATCGCCAACAATTGGGTAAGTGACGTTAAGAATATACAACGGGACCTTACTATTGCCATAAACATCAGAGAGCCCAAGAAGCTGAAGTGCACGGATTACAGTGTTATACAGACCGCCTTGCATAATAATTCCGAAATCTTGGGTGCCATCGGAGAAGACTTCATTAAGTTTATTTTCCTTAATGTATTTAACGGCTTGCGGCCAACGCGTATTTATTTTTTCCTGCTCATGAAGGAAACTAGATGGAGGCAACACAATTCGATCAGTCGCACGACGTGGTTGCTCAAGTGCTTCTTTCAAAGTGAATTTTGAGCGGACATTATCTTTGGCAACAAAACGACCATGTAAATGGCATGAACGCAGACGAAGTTGCAACATGACAGGAGTATTGGAAGCTTCTGATAGTTGAAAACCAGATTCGACAGAATCAACAATTGCAGTGAGATTTGGACGAGGATCCATAAGCCAGATTTGCGACTTCATAGCAAACGCGTGTGAGCGCTCTTGCATAATGGAAGAGCCTTCGCCGTAATCCTCACCAACAATAATGAGTGCACCGCCCGTTACTCCACCAGAAGATAAATTGGCAAGAGCGTCCGACGCAACATTGGTACCAACGGTTGATTTAAAAGTTACCGCACCGCGCAGTGGATAATGCACTGAAGCAGCAAGCGACGCTGCAGCAGTTGCCTCTGACGCACTGTTCTCAAAATGAATTCCAAGTTCATCTAAAATTTCTTTGGCATCGCCCAATACATCCATCAAGTGCGAAATAGGAGCGCCTTGGTATCCGCCCACATACGCAACTCCAGATTGGAGCAGGGCCTTAGTCACTGCAAGAATTCCTTCGCCCAAAAATTCTTCGCCGGCACCTACACGTAGCTTTTCAACTTCTGCTGCAAACGAACGCTCAGCCATGGGACTCCAAGTCACTTTGCAATTGAGGACAACGCTTCGGTAATTGTGCCATCAGCACCTAAGCGTGTCCACCGATTGTGGCCTTAAATACGCCGTGCCTATTATTGACGACCGTCACATTCGTCACACTCGCTTTAGGTGGGGGCTAGAAGAGTCGGCCAATCCGCGTTAATCTCAGCCGCTAGCCCCACCTCTATCTAGATCTAGCTATAAGGAGACACTGCATGGCCAATCTAACCGCCCTTGCTAATGAGCTTGCATCTGGCGCAGTTCAGGTCCTCGACCTGACTTCACCATTGCATTCTGAAACACCAATTTTAAATTTACCGCCTGAATTTGGCCAGACCGCAACATTCAAATTAGAAGAAATTTCTCATTACGATGAGAAGGGTCCAGCTTGGTATTGGAATAACTTCCACACAGGCGAGCACACAGGTACACACTTTGATGCACCTAATCACTGGATCACCGGAAAGGATCTTGACGACGTTGCTTCAGTGCCTGCCAGCCGCCTCATCGGACCGGCAGTAGTACTCGATTTCGTAAAAGAAGCGCAAGCAAATCCAGATTTCCTTCTAGATGTTTCACACATCGAAGCTTGGGAGAAAGAGCATGGCGCAATTCCAAAAGGCGCATGGGTTCTCTTCCGTACTGGTTGGTCAAAGTTTGGCGATGATCCAAAGGCATTTGCTAACGCCGATGAAAATGGTCCGCACACACCTGGCCTAACAGTTGAAGCAGCAGACCTCCTTGGTACAAAGCGCGATGTGCTTGGTCTTGGAGTAGAAACTGTCGGAATTGATGCGGGCGCTGGATTTAGCCTCTCAGTTCCATTTCCTTGTCACAATATGTTGATGGGAAATAACAAGTACGGCTTAACTCAGCTCCGTAATCTTGACAAGCTACCAGCGCAAGGCGCAATTGTTATTGCTGCTCCACTCAAGATTGTTGGTGGATCTGGAAGTCCATGTCGCGTATTGGCACTTATTCAGAAATAAAAAGTAGTAAAAAAGCGGGCCAGAGTTTATCTGGCCCGCTTTTTTATATCTAATTTCTCTATCTTCTTAAAAATTTCTTCTTGGTGAGACGCTTTGCCACAAGATATCCAGACCCTCCGCCAAGTCCTGGGCCGGGATGCGTTGAAGCTCCGATATGCCACAAATCTTTAATCGGAGTCTTGTGCCCCGTTGCACTTGCAAGTGGCCGCCAGACTGCGTATTGATCGATACGACAATCTCCAGCATACGGATCTCCGCCAACTAGGTTTTTATTCATATCTTCAATTTGCTTTGGCCCTAAAACGACTTTGGCAAGCGTTGCTTCTCTTAAGTTTGTAATCTGCTCAGATAGCTGATCAATTACTCGGTCGGCGTATGCATTGAGTCTTTCATCGTTCCAGGTGCCATCTCCTGCAGCAATTTCACCAGCAAGGTCGCCGAGAATTTTTTGAGGATTTTCTTGAAGCTGTAACCACAAAATAAATTTTCCCTCGGGTGCGCGAGAAGGATCAACGCTGGTAGGTTGCCCAACAACGATGGTTGGACGACTCGGCAGATATCCTCGATTAGCTGCATTTACAGATTCTGATAGCGAGTTCATTCCGTCGAGAACGTGAACAATCGCAACATCTTTAAGTCCCGCATCTGCTTTCCAGACTGGTGGCTCAGAGAGCGCTAGATGTATTTGTATAGCTGCTCGGCCATATCTAAATGCATCCGCAGCTTTAGTAGTCTCGATTGGAAGATCTTCGCCCTTCAGTAAGCCTTCATAAAGTCCTTGTGGTGTAGATGAGGCAATAACTGATTTAGCCGCAATAAATTCTCGGCCATCTGCGAGGCGAACTCCGGTTGCCCGACCGCCTGAAACATTTATCTTCACGACATCAGCGTTAGTCAAAATTTCTCCGCCGTGATTCTTAATTATTCCAAGTAGTGCATCAACAAGTTTGATTCCGCCACCGACCGGAACTGGCATTCCACCGAGCGCAACAGCGGCTCCAATGACTTTAGTAATAAATGCACTACTTGCGTCATCTGGGCCAAGTCCATTGTGAAGCGCCCATGGAGCTAAAAGCGCTTTACTCACTGGCGAGGTAAAAGTGCGATCAAGCCACGGAGAGGCAGGCTCAAGAAGTTCAGCTCCTGTTGCAACTAGTCCCCGGTTACCAAAACGCTTGCGCGCAGTGCGAAGTAGCTTAAGCGAATTTGCTCGCCATAAGTCTGCGCCTAACAAACCAAATGCTAAATCAATCTTGCCCAAAAACTCATTGAGCATTGCAGTCCAAGCTTCGCCATCACCCAGGCGAGCAAATTCTGCTGCTGTTGCCGCTAAGTCGGTTGAAAGTATCGCGCTGCCTCCTTGGCAGACCACGCCTGTTGGTTTCTGGGTATTTTTATAAACCAATCCTTGCGCTTCAAGATCTGATTTCAGCTCGGCGTAGGCAGGCCCACCGACAAAAAGTGGGTGCCAGCTTGAAAGTAGCTCATGTGTAAAACCGGGAAGTGTCGCATCTGTAACTGTCTTAATAGCACCGCCTGGCACGTTATTTCTTTCACATATCAGGACTTTCTTCCCTGACTTCGCCAAAATAGCTGCGGCCACTAAAGCATTTATTCCACTTCCGACGATTATGACATCACTGCGGTTCACTACTAACCTCCACTAACTTTCACTAGCATCCATAAGTAACTCTTATGTTGTAAACCTATCGCCTCGTGAGAGGATTTGGGAATGACCGACGTTCTGATTATTGGCTCTGGGATCAATGGCCTATCTGCTGGCGCACTCTTAAGTAAACAGGGAAAAAAGGTACTCGTCCTAGAACAGGCCGACGCATTTGGAGGTGCTGTCCGCACTGAAGAAATAACTTTGCCCGGTTTCAAGCATGACCTATTTGCGACAAACCTCAGTCTGTTTGCAGGCGGAGGCGTGATGGCCTCACTAAAAGATGACTTGATTTCAGCTGGACTTGAATTTGTCCCATCGGATAAACCCTATTGCTCGCTATTCCCTGATGGAAAAATGATCGGCATCACCATGGATCGCCAGAAAAATCTTGAAACTTTGGTGCGCGTTGCTCCAGCAGATGTGGAGTCCTGGAAAGAACTCACAAATAAACTCGGTCAACTAGCTCCGCACTTATTTCCAATTCTGGGCACAGAGCTTCCCTCCTTCGCAGCGCTGAAATCCCTCTTTAAGACTTGGCGGAAAATTGGAACCGAGGAAACTCTTAATCTCATTCGATTGTTGTTGCAATCAAGTAGGGCGTTTACCGAAGAGCACTTCGAACATCCCGAAACTAAAGCACTCGCTGCGATTTGGGGTATGCATCTTGACTATGGTCCAGATATTTCAGGTGGCGCGCTCTTCTCCTTCTTAGAATCTATTGGGGGCCAAGAGTTTGGAATGGTGCTTGGGAAGGGCGGGGCAAACACACTTATCAATTCTCTTGTTAAAGTTATTGAAAAGAATAACGGTCAACTTCGTAGCGGTGTCAGGGTTACTGAAATTCTCGTTGAATCTAATAAAGCAGTTGGCGTGCTGACCTCAACTGGTGAGCGAATTATGGCTAAGAACGTTATTGCAAACGTAAACCCAGCACTCCTCCCGAATCTGCTGCATGAAGCCCCCGAAACGAAAGAGCTGAACAATTTCCGCCCCGGGCTTGGCACCATGATGATTCATCTTGCGCTAGACCAACTTCCTGAATGGATAGATCCCACAGCAAAAGAATTCAATTACGTTCATATTGCCCCATACATCGATGATTTAGCGCTCACTTATGCCCATGCTGCTGGTGGAATGCTTCCTACTACTCCAGCACTAGTCATTGGGCAACCGACCGTGAGTGATCCAACTCGCGCTCCTGCCGGCAAACATGTCTTATGGATACAAGTACGCGTTCTGCCATTAGAGATTCGCGGTGATGCTTCTGGTGTCATCAGCGGTAAAAATTGGGATGAGATCTCAGAACAATATGCAGACCGCATCATTGAAAATCTAGAAAAATACGCTCCAGGTTTAAAGCAATTAATCTTGTCTCGCAAAGTTCTCTCGCCTGTCGATTTAGAACGCTACAACCCAAATCTGATCAAGGGCGACTCTCTGGGTGGAAGTCACCATCCAGCGCAATTTTTCTTTTTACGTCCAACTCCAGGTTGGATCAGGCATCGCACACCAATTAAATCCTTGTTTATTTGTGGATCTGGCACATGGCCCGGTGGTGGAGTTGGTGGGGGCAGTGGATTGATGGTTTCTAAATTAATTAAATAATTAATTACTTAAAAATGCTTTGCGCCATTTCTCTGGCCAAGGCTTTGATCCTTCATTAATTACTGGTGCGTGAACAATGACATACGTACCTTCGGCCGCTAACTCACCATCAACGTGTGCAGTAAACCCTAGTTCTAGTGAGCTAGTGCCTACTCGCATAACTTGCAAACGGGTTCTTATTTCTTCACCAAAATAAATTCGCCTTTTATATTCCATCGCTACTTTCACGCGAGGAATTTGACCAAAGAGAGTTGAAGGAAGTTCTAACTTGCGATACAGAGCTGATTCACATTCTTCAACCCAGCGAAAGACTGATGTGTAGTGCTGATGTCCAGCAGCATCGGTTTCCATCCATTCAAGCAATCGAACCTTCTCTACAAATGCCCCATTCATGATGGACCTTTCGCTGCAGTTAGGAAACTAATAAAATGGCAATGCTCTTTGCTTTCTAAGATGCTCACACTAGCATTTGTCGCATGGATAGCATCTTTACTGGCGAAGCCCGTGATTTGGTTGATAGGTCAGCCCGTCCACAATCTCTGATTTTCACAATTTACGCAGCATTTAGCCGCAATAATGGGGGTTGGTTTTCTGCAAATTCAATAATCCAATTATGTGATGTACTTGAAGTCCAAGAAGATGCAGCAAGAAGCGCGCTGGCTCGATTTAAGCGTCGAGATATTCTGATCTCGAAGAAGCACAATGGAGTAGTCGGCTATTCCGTGAGTCCACAAATGTGGAAGACATTTGACCAAGGAGATGCACGCTTCTTTCGTCGGCGTGAATCCCCTGTAAATCTTGGATGGATTCTTATCGCGTTTTCTATTCCCGAAGATATGCGCGAGGTTCGCTACAAGCTGCGCTCTCGCTTAGTACGCATCGGCTTCGCTCAGGTCACCGGTGGCTTATGGATAGCGCCTCGGCAACTAACCGATGATGCAATTGCACTTGTGCGATCACTCAACGCTGAAAAATATATGAACATTTTTTCCGCCGAACATTTGGCTTTTACGCCCACGCAAGCTGCCGTGGCTAATTGGTGGGATCTTGACGGAATTCAAGAGGTCTACAAATCATTTACAAAAACGGCTCGACCCGTTGCGACATATTGGTCTAGCAGGCGAAGTGCGATTGATTCAGAGCGAGCTTTTCGCGACTATACGAAGATATTAACCAACTGGCGCTATGCGCCATATTTTGATCCAGGCCTACCAAAAGAATTCTTGCCAAAAAATTGGGCTGGTTTTACCGCTGCCGATACTTTCTTTAACATTCATGATCGCCTGGCAGGACCAGCCCTAAATTATGTATTAAATCTGGCTAAGTAATAATTCTTAAAGATTAGGTTTGTAATCCTCATTTACATATAGATCCATATAATCAACGACTGCCATTTTTTCTAATTCAGCGCGATTAAGAGAAATCTTCAATATTGCATCTTGCTGTTCCTGCTTGAAGATACGATTTAAGTTAGTCTTAAATTTCGCGTGAAGAAGTGGGATTCCTTCGACGCGGCGGCGCGCATGCCCTACTGGATACTCCACGACAACTTCATCTAATGAGCTTCCATCGTTGAATACGACTGTCAAAGCGTTCGCAATCGATCGCTTCTCTGGATCATGAGAGTCAGCAGTAAAGGTTGTATCTTCAACGCAGGTAATTTTCTCACGCAGGACATCAATGCGAGCATCGGCTGCGACATCATCTTCATAATCACGGGCTGTTAAGCGACCAAAGATGAGCGGAACTGCAACCATGTATTGAATACAGTGATCACGATCGGCCGGATTATTAAGTGGGCCTTGTTTATCAATTATTCGGATGCACGCTTCATGAGTGCGAATTGAAACACTCTTGATGTCTTCTGATGTTTTACCTAGCTCAATCATCTTTTTGTGAATTGTCATTGCCGCTTCAACACCAGTTTGTGAATGAAATTCTGCTGGAAATGAGATTTTAAAAAGTACGTTCTCCATTACATACGAGCCATAGGCGCGCTGAAACTTAAAGGAATTTCCGCGGAATGAAGCGTCATAAAAACCCCAGGTTTTTGCAGAAAGTGCTGTTGGGTAACCCATTTCACCAGTCTTAGCAATCAGCGCTAATCGCACGGCGCGTGAGGTGGCATCGCCTGCTGCCCAAGATTTACGAGATCCAGCATTTGGATAGTGGCGATAGGTACGAAGTGATTGGCCATCAACCCAGGCAAGGGAGACTGCAGCAAGCGTTTGCTCACGTGTTAGTCCCATCATCTGCGAAACAACAGCAGTGGATGCGACTTTTACTAGTACAACGTGATCTATGCCGACTTTATTAAATGAATTTTCAAGTGCAATACATCCCTGTATTTCGTGGGCTTTAATCATTCCTGTTAATACATCTTTTATGGTGAGCGATTTGCCACCTTGCGAGACGGAAACACGTGAAAGATAGTCAGCAACTGCAAGAATTCCACCTAAATTATCCGAAGGATGTCCCCACTCAGCGGCTAACCATGTGTCATTAAAATCTAACCAGCGGATCATCGCGCCAATATTAAATGCGCCCTGAACAGGGTCTAGCTCAAAGTTTGTTCCAGGAACACGAACTCCATTCGCGATAGTCACGCCAGGAACAACTGGTCCAAGCATCTTGCGGCATTCGCGATATTCAAGTGCTTCTAATCCGCAACCTAAAGTGTCAAGAAAGCAATTCCATGCTGTTTCATAAGCTACATCAGATGTAATTTGATAATCCAAGACGTAGTCGACAATAGCTGAGATCTCTGGATCGTATTCTTGATTAACTTTGGTTATGGCTGATGACATAGTTGTGTTACTTCCTTACTTGCTTGAGCGATATGGACTTGAGCGATATGGACTTGAGCGATTACCGATTTTCGATTGATACAAAGGCAAGGTCTTCTGGACCCGTGTAGTTTGCACTTGGTCGAATAATTTTGTTATCAATTCTCTGCTCAATGATGTGCGCAGACCAGCCCGTTGTGCGAGCAATGACAAATATTGGAGTAAAAAAGAGCATTGGAATATTCATCTTCTCGTATGCAACAGCCGAGAACCAGTCAAGATTTGGAAACATTTTCTTCGCATCCCACATAACGGACTCGATCCGCTCAGCAATTTCAAAAAGAGCCATATCGCCCTTATCTTCTGAGACCGATTTAGCTACGGCTTTAATAATTGGATTACGCGGATCTGAAATTGTATAAACTGGATGTCCGAAGCCAATCACAACTTCTTTAGCTTCAACGCGCGCACGAATATCTTTTTCAGCTTCATCGGCACTGCTGTATCTCCTTTGAATTTCAAGTGCTACCTCATTCGCACCACCATGTTTTGGTCCGCGAAGTGCCCCGATTGCTCCTGTAATTGCTGAGAAAATATCTGAGCCTGTTCCAGCTATCACTCGGCCAGTAAATGTAGATGCGTTAAATTCGTGCTCAGCGTACAAAATAAGAGATGCGTGCATCGCTTTTTCCCATAGCTCGCTCTGCTTAGAACCATGCAACAGGTGGAGGAAATGTCCACCAATCGAATCATCATCGGTCTCGACTTCGATTCGCTTTGCGCTATTAGCAAAGTGATACCAGTACAACAGCACTGATGGTAAACAAGCAATTAGTCGATCAGCAATTTCACGCGCCTGTACCTCAGAATGCGATGCTCCTTCTGGATCGATACACCCAAGAGCTGAAACGCCAGTGCGCATGATGTCCATGGGATGAGCAGATGCTGGAAGTTGCTCTAATACTGCTTTGAGATGAGTTGGCAATCCACGTAATGACTTTAATTTCTTCTTATAAGCAGCAAGCTCTACAACGTTAGGAAGTTTGCCGTGAATCAGTAGATGCGCAACTTCCTCAAATTCACAGTTGGCCGCTAAATCCGCAATGTCATAGCCTCGATAATGTAGGTCATTTCCAGACTTGCCTACTGAGCACAGCGCGGTATTGCCAGCAGTGACGCCAGAAAGTGCGACTGATTTCTTAGGCTTAAATTCTGTGATTATCTTTTCTTCACTCATTACTTTTCTCCATCTTTCAAAAATTTATCTAACGCATTCTCATAGTCGTAGTAATTAATACTTTGATATAGCTCATCTCGAGTTTGCATATGATCCACTACCGATTTCTGTGTTCCTTCTTTACGAATTACTCGGTACACCTCTTCGGCGGCTTTATTCATCGCGCGGAAGGCCGAGAGGGGGTATAGGACTATATCGATGCCAACGCTTGCAAGCTCATCCACGGTAAATAATGGTGAAAGCCCAAACTCAGTTATGTTAGCCAGAATTGGGACATCGAATGCATCGGTAAATTTCTTATACGTCTCAAGATCTCGAATGGCTTCTGGAAAGAGCGCATCTGCTCCTGCTTCAATAAATGCGCCGGCGCGATCAATTGCTGCTTCAATTCCCTCAACTGCAAGAGAATCGGTACGAGCCATGATGGTGAAATCAGGATCGGTTCGAGCATCAACTGCAGCTTTGATGCGATCAACCATTTCAGCTTTTGTAACAAGTTCTTTATTTGGGCGATGGCCACAACGTTTTGCACCGACCTGATCTTCAATATGAAGCGCACCAGCGCCAGCTTTGATAACTGCGCGAACAGTACGGGCGATATTGAAGGCTGACGCTCCAAAGCCTGTATCGACATCAACCATCAATGGCAGATCGCATACATCGGTGATGCGACGAATATCGATCAGTACATCTTCAAGACCCGAAATACCCAAATCAGGAACTCCAAGAGAACCTGCTGCTACTCCACCGCCTGATAAATAAATTGCCTTATATCCGGCTCGCTTAGCGAGAAGTGCATGATTCGCATTGATTGTGCCAATGACTTGCAAAGGAGATTCTTCGAGTAGCGCCTTCTTGAAACGGGCACCAGCGGTAGGTGAAGTCACTCCGAAACTCTAGCACGGGAGATTTGCGACCGTTCGATACGCGATAGACGGGCAAGGCAAGCCAGCGCCCACCACCCGTGGCTTAGTGGGACTTATTAGCTAGTTAACAGCTGGTTAGTCGCTGATTAAGCCAGTGCAGCATCCAAAGTGATTACCGCTGAAGCATAAAGTTTTGAAATAGGACAGGTCTGCTTTGCTTTAGTTGCTAGCTCAACGAATTCTTCGTTAGTGAGATCTTGATTCGTTCCTCGAGTAACAAGATGTACCTCTGTGATCCAAAATCCATCTTCCTTTTGTTCAAGGCTCACTTGCGCAGTCGTGCTCACTTCTCCAACGGCCTTACCAGTAGCTTCAATCAGACTGGAGAGTGCCATCGAAAAACAACCTGCATGAGCAGCTCCTACTAGCTCTTCAGGGTTTGTTCCAGCGTTTTCTTCAACTCGCGCCTTTAGGGTGAATGGCAGAACCTGTCCAGCTCGACCAAGAGTCATTGTGCCGGTGCCTGTTGGAACAGCACCCTTCCATATTGCGCTTGCATGGCGGAGAATCTTCATAGTGAGTTAACCTTTCATAAATTTTCATCAAGGAAATAAAGGATATAAGGGAGTAAATATGAAACCTGGAGTTGTCGTTGACGCCTCTTCCGTAACAATGAATCAAGACTACATCTCGCGCCGAGGAGATGCATCTTGCTATCAATTACTCTATGCCGGCGCTTACGCTGAGAGCATCACCGTCACAGAAATACATTTGACTGGAAATGCTAATGAAGCTCTCTCTAGCGCCCATGACACGCTAATTTTTGTACGAGCGGGCCAAGCAACTCTGAACATTGATGGCGCGCTTGGAAAACGAGAAAAAGCACTCGATGCCGGAAGCGCGGCACTTGTACTTTCTGGCGACACATATACGTGGAGCAATGGCAGCGAGCTAAAGGCGGTAGAAATTTCAATACCTGATCGATCCGGACCATTTGCACAACGGATGAGCCGCGATGCAGATGGATATACGCCATTTGTACATCAAGGTAGTTTTGATAAAGGCAAGGCGACTGGAAATCGAGAGTTCGAAATTCTCTACAGCAGTGACAACGGTAGTGCCGGTGCAACAATGTTCGTTGGATTTATTCCACCATCTGGTGCGCCTTTGCATTACCACCTGTACGACGAGGTCTGCCATATCGTGAGTGGAGGTGGAGAGCTGGAAATCGAAGGTGAATTACAACCACTTCTTGCCGGATCAACTTTTGTAGTTTCACCTCGCCTTCTGCATTCTGTTCGCAACACTCGAAACGAGGACTTGTGGATTCTAGGAACTTTTCGACCACCCGGAAGTCCAGCGGCTGCTTTTTATCCAGATGGCCGACCTGCGCCTGGATATAACGGAATCGATTAGTTCAGTCGCTAGATGGATATTTATTCATAACATTTTCGTTACGACCGTCGGGACCACTTGAACCACTTGGCAAGGCTCACGAAATTAGGCACAATTGCGCGGTTGGATATCCCGGCAAACCATGAAAGGAATTCTCAATGAAGAAGTTTTCACGCATAGGCGTGGTTGCTGTTTCTGCAGTACTTGCGATTTCAGGAGTAAGCGTTGTTGCTGTCTCCCCTGCAAACGCAGCTGACTGTTCTGGAACTGTTGCAATCATGGCCCCACTTACTGGTGGCGTTGCATTTATTGGAGTAGAGCAAGATAATTTTGCAAAGCTTGCAATTACAGACTACAACAAAGCCCATGGCTCAACTTTTGTTGCAAAAGATTACGACACACAACTTGATGCAGCACAGGCAAGCACACAGGCACCAAACGTTGTTGCAGACAAGACAACAATTGGACTTGTAGGACCTGCTGGTAGCCAAGAAGTTCTTGCAATCGGCGGACTACTAGGCGCAAATAACATTGCTCTAGTTAGCCCATCTGCAACTCGTACAAACCTCACTGCAGGTACTTTCCCTTCATTCTTCCGCTCTGTGCCAAATGATGGCCAGCAAGGACCTGGAGATGCTAACTACATGGTTAAGACTTTGAAGGCAAAGAACATTGCTGTCATCGAAGAGAAGACTGCATATGGAACAGGTCTTGCTGCCGCTGTAGTTGCTCAACTTAAGACACTTAAAGTCACTGTTAACAAGTTCTCTGTTAACGAAAAGAATGCTGATTATGCAGCTCTAGTAACAAGAATTTCTAAGAGTGCTGATTTCGTATTCGTTACATTCCAGGATGCTTCACAGTCTCAGACTGTTGCTCAAGAATTAATCAAGCAGAAGAAGAAGGCAATTGTCTTCGGTTCTGATGGTTCTGATCAGCCAACATTCAAGACTAAGGGTGCATACCTTTCTTCATTCGCTCCTGATATCAAGGCAATTGCAGCAGATGCTGCGATTATCGAAGAATACAAGAGCACCTATAACAAGACAGCTGCAGATATCACGACATTTGGACCTCCTGCATATGCAGCTGCCCAGGTAATCGTTGAAGCTGCTGGTCGCGTGTGTGCTGCAGGAAAAACTCCAGATGCTGCTTCTACATTGGCTGAAATCTTCAAGACCAATATCAAGAAGTCAATCTTGGGTGGACCTCTTTCATTCACTGCAAGCGGTGACGTGAAGGGTGGACGTTTCTATGTCTACCAAATCCAAGCTGACGGTAGCCGCAAGTTAATTGGTTAATTACTAACGTAATTACTCAATAGCTTTACTTGCAA
>CAIVOW010000065.1 GCA_903907665.1 uncultured Actinomycetes bacterium
AATCAGGAGCGCTACCGCTTCTTGCGCTGGGGTCAGACTGCTTTTGATGAATTCAAAGTTGTGCCACCCGGAACTGGAATTGTGCACCAGGTAAACATTGAATATCTCGCCCGAGTAGTCATGACAAGAAAAGTTGATGGAGTTTTGCGGGCCTATCCAGACACGGTTGTCGGTACGGATTCACACACAACAATGGTTAACGGACTTGGAGTTCTCGGCTGGGGCGTTGGTGGAATCGAAGCTGAAGCTGCTCTACTTGGTCAACCGGTCTCCATGCTTATTCCAAGAGTCGTTGGTTTCAAATTAACCGGTTCACTTCCAATCGGAACTACCGCTACCGATCTAGTTTTAACAATTACCGAGATGCTGCGCAAACACGGTGTTGTCGGAAAGTTTGTGGAATTTTATGGTCCGGGCGTAAGCGCGCTTCCAATGGCAAATCGAACAACCATCGGAAATATGTCACCAGAATATGGCTCTACTTGTGCGATCTTCCCAATCGATGAGGAAACCATTCGTTACTTAACTCTTACAGGTCGAACTGCTGATCAACTCGCACTTGTTGAAAGCTATGCAAAACAAATTGGACTTTGGCATAACCCAAGTGCTGAACCAAGATTCTCCGAGAAATTGGAGTTAGATCTAGCCACAATCGTTCCATCGATTGCTGGACCGAAGCGTCCACAAGATCGTATTTCATTAAGTAATGCGAAAGGCTCTTATGAAAAAATTGCGCCATCCTATTTCGGCGAAAAAACTAGTAGTGAAAAAATTGCTGTCAACGTAAACGGAACCGCAACTTCAGTATCTAATGGCGCAGTTGTAATTGCATCAATTACTTCTTGCACAAATACCTCAAACCCAAGTGTCATGATTGGTGCGGCTTTGCTGGCCAAGAAGGCTGTTGAAAAGGGGCTTAAATCAAAGCCTTGGGTCAAGACAACTTTGGCGCCGGGTTCCAAGGTTGTAACTGATTATTACGATCGCGCCGATCTCACAAAATATATGGAAGCACTCGGTTTCAACTTGGTTGGCTACGGATGCGTTACCTGTATTGGAAACTCTGGACCACTTCCTACCGAAATTAGCAAAGCTATTAACGAGAATGATCTTGCGGTCACTGCCGTTCTCTCCGGAAATCGAAATTTTGAAGGTCGAATCAGCCCAGATATAAAGATGAATTACCTTGCTTCACCACCACTCGTGGTTGCTTACGCACTTGCCGGCACGATGGATCATGATTTTGAAAAAGATTCACTTGGCGATGACGCTTCAGGTAAGCCAGTTTTTCTAAAGGACATTTGGCCAACTGCTACCGAAATTCAAAGCGTTATTGATAGTTCAATCTCATCAGAGATGTTTACCAAGGATTATGCAACAGTTTTCGAAGGCGATCATCGTTGGAAATCACTTGCAACCCCAACCGGGAAAACCTTCGACTGGGATCCAAAATCTACATATGTTCGTAAGCCGCCTTACTTTGAAGGCATGCCTCGCAATCCTGTTCCAGTAACAAATATTTCTGGTGCGCGAGTACTGGCAATTCTCGGTGATTCGGTTACAACAGATCACATTTCACCCGCTGGAAATATCAAGGTGGATTCACCTGCCGGTAAATATCTAGCGGAGCACGG
>CAIVOW010000066.1 GCA_903907665.1 uncultured Actinomycetes bacterium
ATGTTCCACCGATATCTACTCCAACTAACCACTTCTGTTCGATAGCCAAATCCTTTGGATTGCCAGCCATTAATGTTCCTTCCGAGCTTGCGTCATGATTGCAGCAAGCGCCGCTATGAGCTCACCGATTGCTTTCTCACTACCACCAAACATAATTCGAGCAAATGTCGATGGACCTTTAAAAGCATCCCCGGCAACGGCGGGAATCCCGTGACTTAATAATTTTGCTTCAAGCTCGCGACTACTAAGACCCGTTGCCGCGAAGTCCACAAACGCAAATGGGCAACCAGCGGGAAGCACAGCCGATAATCCAACATTCTTTAACCCTGCCATTAGCTGATCACGATTGGGTTGGTAGGTTGCCATGACCGGCTCAATCCAACTCTGCGATCCACCGATAACAGCGTTAGCAGCAGCTTGCGGAACGGGCCCAACGTCTAGAGCATCCCATTCAAACTGCTGATGAATCTGCGTAAGTAGTGGTTTGGGTGCATGGATATATCCAACACGCCAGTTACCAAACCCATAATTCTTGGTCAGACTTGTGACAGTGACGAGCCCATCATAATTTTCCCGAAAAAGCATTTGTGGCGTAAAAGTGGCGTCATCGAATACGTAACGAGCGTAGGCCTCATCCGCAATTATGAGAATTTTATGTGACGCCGCCCAACTTACGAGAGTTTCAACTTCGACTCGTGAGGGGACATACCCCGTCGGATTAGTTGGATTACAGACTAAAATTGCACGCGTTTTATCTGTAAAAGCATTTTCAAATTGATCTATGCTCCAACGCCATCCCTCGGACTCTTGCGCTTCAACATAGATTGGAAGAGCGCCAGCTTGACGAATTGGATTGTCGTAAAAAAATGTTGGAGCTGGAACGATAATCTCATCGCCAGGCTGAAGAAGAGCTCTGAAGGTCACGCCTAATCCGTGCATAGCTCCATGAGTTATTAGAATTTCATCGATTGGATCTGCTTGGACGCCGTATTCCTTCTTAAGATGAGCGGAGATGGTGTTCCGCAATTCGATCGATCCGCGCGTATCGCGAGTGAAGGTTTTTCGAGACGCTTCACTAATCGCTGCTTGTGCATGTTCCGGCATTACAAGCGTTGGTGAGCCAAAAATATTAATAATAGAAATTCCGTTGGTGGCTGCAGCTTTTGCATCATCCATCACTTGCATAGCTCGCAACCTTTGCGACATGACAACACACCCCAATTTTTAAATGATTTATTTTACTTATTAGCTCTGGATCCTGGGCTTGTCGTCATTCGATTGCCGAAAGAACCCATCTTAGCGCCTAACTTTGACGACCTTATTAATCGTATTGGTGAAGACTTTCTGAAAGACATCAATATCGGCGATTTTAAAGCGGAGACTTCCTATCTGATGAGATTTTTCTCATTAAGTTTCTCTCATCTAGCCAGAATCGAGGAAATGGGGAACTAATCTTTTATGAACTTGGCGGAGAAACTCCACGATTTTTACCTAAAATTGATTTTGGAAATAGAAAAATTCCAATCAGAAATCAGACAAAATAAGGATAAACAAGCAAAACCTACTCGTTGTGTGATTTTGTAGTCTCGTTTTCCAGAATACCGTCCGTTAACTGTTTCTTAATAGACCTTCTGCGTAAGTTGCATTTTAGGTAAAAT
>CAIVOW010000067.1 GCA_903907665.1 uncultured Actinomycetes bacterium
CCACCCGGTTGTGATTCATCTTCTTCCTCTGGCATCGGTAAATCCAACATATCGAGTAGGTCCGCAGCAACGTCATACTCAGAAGCAAAGGTGACATCACTAATCATCATCTGCATTTGAGAGCCAAGGGCTCGACCAATAATAAAGAATTCATCATCAATGGCGACCAATACGAAGGTACCGCCATTCACGCGCTTAGATTTGAGTGCGTCCAAAATCGAGGACATGTCGTTTGCGTCATCTAGCAGCGCAAGATTCCAACGTCCATCCTCGTGCCAAGCCAGAACGCCATAGTCTTCATCGGCCATGTCACACGCTCCTCTCGCTCCTGACGCGCTCACCACAACTCACTGCTGTTAATACTGTCACTTCCCAGGGTAGGGGACAAGGGTCGTTTCTATCGCTATCGTGGGAGTGTGAAAATCCACGTCGCCAACCACCCCTTAATTACTCATAAATTGACAGTTTTACGCGATGAAAAAACGAATTCTCCGACTTTTCGTCAACTAACTGAAGAGCTCGTGATGTTGCTTGCCTACGAAGCAACTCGAGAAGTGAAGACTGTCCCCATCACAATCAAAACTCCGGTCGCAGAAACAACCGGCGCCATCCTGGCAAAGCCGCGTCCTGTGGTCGTACCAATTCTTCGGGCAGGTTTAGGAATGCTGGAAGGTATGACGCGTTTAATCCCGACCGCAGAAGTTGGATTCCTCGGCATGGTACGAGATGAAAAAACTCTCCAAGCTTCTACCTACGCTAATCGCCTGCCGGAAAATCTTGAAGGTCGCCAGTGTTATATTTTGGATCCAATGCTTGCAACAGGTGGAACTCTCATTGCTGCAATGAATTATTTAATTGAAAGAGGAGCGCAAGATATTACAGCAATCACAATTCTTGCAGCTCCCGAAGGAATAAAACGCGTTCAGGATGCATTCGCATCATCTGACTTCCCAATAACCATCGTTACTGGCGCCATGGATGAAAAACTCAACGAAGTTGGGTACATCGTTCCAGGTCTTGGTGATGCTGGTGATCGCTTATATGGAGTGGTATAAAAATGGCATCAACTAGCCCAGGCTATGCAATAACAATTCGAGTTGAAGGACATCCTTCATCTCAACCTATCGCTCAAATTACTGCCGCATTGGTGAAATCAGGAGCTTCCATCACCGCACTTGATGTTGTTGAGTCCTCGATTGAATCGGTTGTCGTGGATGTCACCTGTGACGCAATCAATGCTGAGCATGCTGAAGAAATTACAGCAGAGATTTCTTTAAATAGTGATTTAACAGTACGCAAGGTCTCAGATAGAACTTTTCTTTTGCACCTTGGAGGAAAAATTGAAATTCAATCAAAAGTTCCTCTTAAAACGCGCGATGACCTTTCACGTGCATATACCCCTGGTGTGGCACGTATCTGCCAGGCTATCGCTGAAGATAAATCAGATGCACGTCGGCTTACGATTAAGCGCAATACCGTTGCAGTCGTAACCGATGGTTCGGCAGTCCTTGGACTTGGAAATATTGGACCAGAAGCTGCCCTTCCTGTTATGGAGGGAAAAGCAGCGCTATTTAAGCGTTTTGCTGATGTAGATGCGTGGCCTGTCTGTCTTGATACTCAAGATGTAGATGAGATCGTTCGTACCGTTCAAATTATTGCGCCTGTCTATGGCGGCATCAACCTTGAAGATATTTCGGCGCCTCGTTGCTTTGAAGTTGAACGACGCCTTCGTGAACTCCTGGATATCCCAGTATTCCACGATGACCAACATGGAACTGCAATCGTCGTTCTTGCGGCGCTCACTAATGCTCTCAAGTTCGTTAAAAAAGATCTTTCAACTGTAAGAATTGTCATGATCGGAGTCGGTGCAGCCGGCACTGCTATCGCTCGCTTACTTGTTGCAAGCGGCGCCCAGAACATCATTGGTTATGATCGTCGCGGTGTCGTACATGAGCATCGTGACGGCGATGACATTATGCGAACATGGTTTGTTGATAATTGCCACCCTGGTGATTTCCGTGGAGATATTCACGAGGCACTTAGCGGGGCAGATGTTTTCATTGGCGTTAGCAGCCCTAATTTGATCACTGAAGCTGATATTGCATCAATGGCAAAGGATTCAATTGTCTTTGCACTCGCTAATCCAGATCCTGAAATTGATCCGGTGTTAGCCCGCAAGCATGCAGCGATTGTGGCAACCGGACGAAGTGATCAGCCAAATCAAATTAATAACGTGCTGGCATTTCCCGGAATTTTCCGTGGACTTCTTGATGGAAACATCACAAAGATTACTGACAAGATGTTGATAGGCGCTGCTACCGCAATTGCAGAGTGTGTTTCATCTGATCAACTCAATGCCAACTTCATCGTTCCAAGTGTTTTTGATCCGCGAATCGCTACTGTTGTGGCGAGTGCTGTTCGTAAAGCGAACTCGTAATTAGCCATTGCTCTTCTAGCTCTTCTATCCGGAGAGCTAGGGCGGCAAGCTCGTGCATGACTTGGGCTAATTTTTCATGATCTGAAGCAAATTCAGATTGCGCAATATGTAAATCTCCTTCTTGTGATCGAGCTTTTTCCAATTGCTTTTCAATCTTTGCAATTTCCTTCTTAGCATCACGTGCTAACGCAGCGTTCGAGACGTTCTGCTTGATTTCTACCTTAGTTTCATCCACCTGGCTTTCGGCTCGCAGGCGCAGATATTCATCAACACCGCCTGGCAGATCTCGAAGAGTTCCATCCCCCATCAGGCCAACAAATCGGGTGCAGACGCGTTCTAAAAAATATCGATCATGGGATACAACCAATAGCGTTCCGGCAAAGGTATCTAGTAAGTCCTCTAGCGCAGTAAGGGTCTCAACATCAAAGTCATTTGTTGGTTCATCTAACAGCAGTACGTTGGGTGAATCCATGAGAAGCCTGGTTAATTGAAGGCGCCTGCGCTCACCACCAGATAAATCTCCAACAGGAGTCCATTGTGACTCTCTATCAAAACCCAGCCGCTCACAAAGTTGGGAAGCTGACAGCTCTTTGCCGCTGCCAATTTCAACATATTTAGCAACCTGCTCCACCGCTTCAAGCACTCGCCAGTTTGGATTTAACTCTGCAAGATGCTGAGATAAAAATGCTGGCTTAACTGTAATTCCAGTAACTAATTTTCCAGCAGTAACTTTTAATTCTCCCACAAGGGTTCGCATCAGGGTTGTCTTGCCCGAGCCATTTACGCCAACAATTGCGATGCGATCACCAGGTCCAATATTCCAATAGACATCATCTAGTAATTTTTTTTCACCGGCAGCAACCGAAATATGTTGGCATTCATAAACCATCTTGCCTAATCGATTAGTAGCAAAATTGAGAAGTTCAGCATCATTTCGAATTGGTGGCTCATTTTCAATCAGCGTATTTGCAGCATCGATTCTAAACTTAGGTTTAGCAGTTCGTGCTGGAGCTCCGCGTCTTAGCCAGGCCAACTCTTTTCGTACGAGCATTTCGCGCTTATTGTTCTCAACGCCAATTTGTCGCTGCCGTTCTGCCTTCGATAATACGTAAGCAGAGTATCCGCCGTCATATTCTTTTACTTCACCGGTTTCACCTTGTAGTTCCCAGATATGATCGCTGACCTCATCGAGAAACCAACGATCGTGGGTAATCACAACAACAGTAAGTGAGGTTCTGGTCTTAATATATTTTGCGAGCCATGCCACTCCCTCAACATCAAGGTGGTTAGTTGGTTCGTCCAGAAGCAATACATCTAAATCATCAATAAGAAGTTTGGCGAGATTTACTCGACGGCGCTCACCACCTGAGAGTGAATGAAAATTTCGGTCAAGAATTTCATCACCAAATCCGCCAAATAACCCGTGCAGTACATCGCGAACTTCAATATTTCCAGCCCACTCGTGAATCGCAGTTTCGCCAAGAACGACATCTCGTACTGTTGAACCAGGCGCTGCACTATCTGTTTGAGAAAGCATCCCGACACGAACGCCTGAAGCACGTGAAACTCGACCATCATCGAGAGGCTCCACCCCTGCGATAACTTTTAATAAAGTGGATTTACCACCACCATTGCGACCAACTACTCCGATTCGATCGCCCTGCGAAAGTCCCAGAGAGACCGATAGGAGTAGCGGCTTGATATCAAAAGCCTTGGAAGCTGATTCAATGTTAATCAGATTCCGAGTGGCCATGCGGTTATCTTAGTTTGTTGATGAGCCTAACTTTACAGTGAAGACCTTGCTTCCACCGGCTGGCATCGTCAAAGTCACCTGAACCGAAGCTCCTGGTGCATATGAGCGAATCTTTACGATTGCAGAAATCTGGTCTGCAATTCGAGCGCCATCAATGGCGGTCACAATTGCCCCGACTGGAATTCCGGCCTTTTCAGCTCCCTCACCTGGAACGAGTTGTGAAACTTTCGCGCCCACTCCCGTAAATGCGGTATCAAAAAAGACACCAAGGATTGGGCGAGTACTCGTGTGCGTTGGTGAAGTAATAATTTCGGTGTAAACGCGCTTTGCTTCATTAATAGGAATAGCAAAGCCTAGGCCAATATTTCCTGATTGCCCCAAGCCTGACGATGCAGTCGATGCTATCGCTGTATTTACTCCGATAAGGCGTCCGAGTGAATCTGTGAGTGGCCCACCAGAATTACCTGGATTGATTGCGGCATCTGTTTGAATCGCATCCACATAAGAATTAACACCAGATGCTGTCCCCCCGGTTGTAACAGGTCGGTTCAATGACGAAACAATTCCCGACGTAACAGTTCCAGCCAAACCTAAAGGTGAGCCAAACGCAATCACAGTATCGCCAATAGAAAGTTGTGACGAGTCGCCAATTTGAAGTACCGGAAGATTTCCACGGCTTACCTTTAACACAGCAAGATCGTAATTAGCGTCTCTTCCTACAATCGTGGCTTTTACTTGATCACCATTATTGAGCTCGATTTGAATTGTGCCACTAGTTGCAGCGGCTTCGATCACGTGATTATTCGTCAATACATAAGAGACGTTGTTATCTGATTGAATGATTGAGCCACTACCTGTATCTCCACCTGTAGATGTAGTGACATCCACTGTTACGACTGATGGGGAAACCTTTTGAACAATGGATTTAATCGACGTTACGGGCAAAGTCGAAGCCGTATTCTGAGAAAGTTGAGTAAGAGGAATCGCTGTGCGGTTAGCAGCGCAGATGCCACTTGAAGACGCAGCATATAAAGCATTGCTTCGATTATCTGCGCAAATGACAGAAGTTGATCCGTTGAAAGTTCCAGCAGCTGCGGCGAATCCACCAGCGGCAGTGGCTCCGATAATCACTCCGACAAAGACTTTGCCTGCCGTGCTTGAAATCTTGAACATTAACTCTCCTATTTATAAATATCAGTAACTACATCAGTAACTACAATGTAGATGAGCAACCCTTGAAGAACCGTTAATGACAACTAAGAGTTGGCTGTGAACTGCATCTTCCAAACTTGGGGTACGAAGAGTGTGAGCGCTGTAACAATCGCCGAGAGCGCCGCTAGAACTTCAAGAGTATGAGTTAAACCAAGCCACTGCGCCATTGGGGCGGCGATTGCGAGCCCAAGTGGCCGAAGAGAGAGCGAACCCATTCCGTCAAAAGCTGAAACTCGCGAGAGCGAGTCTCTCGGTACCTCTTTTTGAAGCGCAGTAGTCCAAATAGCGCCCCATAAATCCAAGGTGATACCCCAGAAGAACGCACAAAGGGCAATAACCCAAAGCTGTTGAGGTTTAGCAAGTGAAAAAATATAAACTGAGACCGAGAAGGTCGTAATCATCAAAAATCGCATTGGATATTTGGGACGAATGCGCATTCCAAGAAGTGATCCGACAATATATCCAACCGCTTCAGCCGAAAGAACAATCGACCAAGATTTTGCCCCACTGAAGTGCTTTAAGGAAATTAAGGGTCCTAATATATTTTCAGCTGCCGCCCAACACATAACAATAAAGCCAAATGCAGCGACAATTGCAACAATCCACTTAAACGAGAGAAAAACTTTCCATCCATGAACTAAGTCATCCAGCATTGTTGATTTACTCTCAGCTGGAACCGTCAAGTGACGCATGCTAAAGACTATTAATCCGCAAATAACAAAGGAAAGTGCATCTACGGTAAGTGCCAGGGTCGAGCCAATCGTAGAAACTAAGATCCCACCAGTGGCTGTTCCAGAAATAATTGCAATGTTTGCTACAAACTGATTAGCTGAATTTGCAGTCTGAAGTTCCTCTTCATCTACAAGCGCCGGCATCAAACCTCCGAATGCTGGCCAAAATATTCCCCAACATAATCCAAAGACAATATTCACTATAAGAAATACGGCGAGAGGTACATGGCCAGTACTAAAGAAATAGGCCTGAAGAAGAAAGGCCGATCCGCCGATGATGTCGGTCAAACCAAGTACCAGCACGCGGCCATATTTGTCGGCGATAACCCCGCCCATTGGCGACATACAGAGCATGGCGATGGTCTGAATACCTAGAATCCAACCAAGCAGGGAAGCACTTCCACCGCGCATATGAAGGATTCCAAACGCTAAGGCAATTGGGCCCATCCCATTTCCAAAATTAGAAATAAAACGGGCAAGTAGAAAACGCCTGTAATCAGGGCGTTTTAAAATCTGCTTCATTGTGCGTTCTTACCCTCAATATCCTTAATCACTCGATGTATCTCTGAAGCGATTTTCTTAAGTTCCACTAATTCCTGCTGCGCAAACATCCGCGCTTCTTTTGCTAATTCAAATTCGCCAAGTGAGGCAGCGTGTGTTTCGTTAATTTTTTGTTCAACAGATTTTGCTCCAACATTTTGCCCAACCATGATGATTGAGAGAAGCACCAACTGTAGAAAAGTTTGAGCGAGCCAGGAGACGATTACAAGCACACTTCCGCTCTTGAGAGCAGACGGAAGTGAGAGAAATGCAATAAGTGCAAAAGCGTAGGCACACCACATCGTGGCGACACCGCTTGTTATTTTTGCCGCAAACTTCTCGTTAAATTCCGCGATTTTGCTCATAAGTAAATGATACTTCTGGACCATCTAGCAGGTGCACTTTGGCTTCACCTTGTACTATCCAATTCACTAAATCTTTACTCACCAGGGCAGTCTTCTCATCAATTCCAATGAGGTTTCCACCTTCAGGCGTACGTCCAACGAGCTTTGCGGCTTTATCAGGTACAAAGCGAAAGTATCGATCATAGTGCGGCAAGATTTTCATCGTCGGGAGAATTCCTAGACCGTGCATAGCCATAGCGCCCGCGCTACATCCAGCAAGTGAACTACCGCTCTTCCAATTATCGTAGATGCTCTGCCATACCGGAGTATTTTCAAGAGTTGAAAGTAAGTAACCCGGATCTCCGCCCGATAGATAAATAAGTGCGGCTCCATCTATTAATTGCGCAAAAGATTCATCAAGGGCATGGGTGCGATTAAAAACGGGAATGAAAACTTGTTCGACACCGATTCGCTCTGCTTGTTCTGCGCCTATTCGCTTCCAATAGTCGTGACGTGAACCACTCTCTTTTCCTGCAGCAGTTGCTAATTGCACAAATTTACGCTTTTTTCCTCGAGCTTCTCC
>CAIVOW010000068.1 GCA_903907665.1 uncultured Actinomycetes bacterium
CCTTGGACGACTTCAAAAGTAACTGCCTGACCCTCTTCGAGGCTCTTGTAACCGTTTCCTTGAATAGCTGAGTAGTGAACGAAAACATCTTGTCCGCCGCCATCAACCGCAATGAAACCAAAACCCTTTTCAGAGTTGAACCACTTAACTGTACCTGTTGCCATGTAACTGTATTCCTTCGATAAATGTTGGCACCTAACAAAACATTAAGCGCCGGTCTTCCTCTTCTGCATTTTTACCGAGAAACCAGACTTGCGTCAAGCTGAACTACGGGTACTGCCAAGCGTCGGACTAGTGAGGAGTCTAACTGCAAACTCGATGGTTTGGGAAAGTACTGAAGCGTAAAAAAAGGGGGGACTGGCGCAACACGCTCAAGGAGCGCATAATCTGCCCTAGAACTCTCAAATAACTGCTTGATCAGGCGTGTAGGTGGACCGGGGAAGGTCGCATCAGATGCGTTCTTAGGAAGAGCTGTTATGAGCATTAAAACTGTTAAGACCGCAAGAAGCCTGTCTGGAGATTTGCGGATCTACTCTGCGCCCAAGGCGCTCCTTCGCCATATCCAATGGTCGCTCAATGCCATTTTCGAAGAGAAGGTAAAACTCGAGTGGGTTGTGCAACCAATGGTCGCTGGTGCATATGCCTGTGAATTGCAATGGCGCGGCAATACCGAGTGCGCATCGAAAATCGCATCGACTTTGCGAAGTTGGCATTTTGTTCGCTTTGAAGTCCGAGAGTTTCCGACTGAAGGCGGTGAAGGCGTTCTCTATCGCTGCACCCCAACCCTTGGAATGCACCAGGCTGTTACAGCCAGTACCGGAGATGTGATGATTCATGAAAACCGAATTTTGACCATTCTTTCGCAGTCAGTTGGTTACGAATCCCTTCGCAAAAATATGGAAGCCGCCTTAGGGACCGCGTGGGACGTCGAGCTTGAGAGCTATCGGCGCGGACTTGAAGAAGACCAATCGCCATTATGGATTAGTATTTAACCATGGAAAACAACGGAACCGATCTCCCACAACAGCGCCCACCAATTATGCATTCTAAATTTGCTACATGGCGTTCGATTACTGCAATCCTTACTGCGGTGATTTTGGCTGGAGGAATTGGTTTTGCTGGTTCACTCATGGGAAATGGTTTTGCTGCTCGAAGTGGAAACGCTATTACGGTTACAGGATCTGCCAAGGCGTCAGCAACTGCAGATAACGTTGTATGGACACTCATGGCTCAAGAAAGTTCTCCAACTGTCTCATCGGCTGTTAAGAAAGTTGAAAGCACAGTTGCGGCTGCGACCAATTATTTAGTTAAAGGCGGAGTTCCTGCCGATGCGATTGAAACCGCAGCTATTGGAACATATGCAATTCAGCAATATGTAAATGGAAATCAAACAGGCAAAGTTTTGGCTTATCAAGCGACCCAAAATCTGACCGTTCGCTCAAAAGATGTTGGTCTAATCAAGACTCTGAGCAACGGAATCGGTGCGCTTCTGGCAACTGGCGCGAATGTTTATAACAATGGCCCTCAGTTCTATGTTTCAAATCTTGCAACTCTTCGCCCACAGCTATTAGCTGACGCTATGAAGGATGCGCAATCTCGAGCAGAAGCAATTACTGGCGCTGTAGGTTCAAAACTTGGTGCAGTTCTTTCAGTGACAAGTGGTCCTGTACAAGTGACCGCTCCGGACTCGGTTGATACCAGTGCTGGGGGAATGTATGACACCGCAACAATTCCAAAAACTGTTACAGTCACTGTTTCTGTGAGTTTTAAGACCTCTAAATAAAAGATCTCGAAATAGTTTTAAAAACTATTCGTAAGATTTAAAAATCAGCACAACGTTATGGCCGCCAAAGCCAAATGAATCATTGATTGCTGCGATTGGTCCTGCAGGAAGTTTGCGAGGAACATCTCGAACTACATCTACCTTGACGGCGTCGTCTAGGTTTTCAATGTTGATGGTCGGTGGGGCCAGCCGATGTTTGAGCGCTAAAACAACGAAAACTGATTCAATTGCGCCGGCGCCACCAAGTAAGTGACCCGTCATTGATTTTGTTGCAGAAACTGCAACATGGCTCATATGTTCACCTAGCGCCGCCGTTAAAGCATTGGCTTCGGCAACATCGCCAGCAGGCGTAGAAGTTGCGTGTGCATTTAGATGAACAACTTCTGAAAGATCAACGCCAGAATCTCGAAGTGCAAATTTAACCGCTCGTGTAACACCCGAACCGGATGGGTCTGGAGCTGCGATGTGATAGCCATCAGATGTAAGACCTTGACCGGCTAGTTCACAATAAATAGTGGCACCGCGAGCTTGCGCATGCTCAAGAGACTCGAGAATGACAATTCCCCCGCCTTCGCCAAGAACAAACCCATCGCGATCTTTATCGTATGGACGAGAGGCTCGTGTTGGATCATCATTGCGAGTTGAGAGTGCCTTCATTGCAGCAAATCCAGCCATAGGAAGTTCGTGGACTGCAGCTTCAACACCACCAGCAATGACAATATCGGCACGGCCCGAGCGAATCATTTCCATCGCATAACCAATTGCTTCTGCGCCAGATGCACAGGCAGAAACGGGAGTGTGCACTCCAGCTTGTGCTTTAAATTCCAAACCTATGTTGGCAGCTGGACCATTTGGCATCAACATCGGAACAGTGTGCGGTGAAACTAAACGAGCGCCCTTATCGCGAAGGATGTCGTACTGTTCCAACATCGTGGTTACCCCGCCAATTCCAGAAGCGACCACAACACCTAAACGTTCGTGATCTACTTCGGGGGACCCGGCATCGGCCCAAGCTTCGCGAGCTGCAATTAATCCAAATTGCTCAGAACGATCCAAGCGACGAATTTCTACTGGCTTCATTACCTCAGCAGGTTCGACCGCAATCGTCGCAGCAAACTTCACATTAACGGAAGTCAACATCTCCTCTGGAAGAAGGCGAACGCCACTCTTGCCAGCCAGAAGTGCTTCCCATGTGCTTGGAACGTCCCCACCTAAAGGCGTGGTTGCTCCAAGTCCAGTTACTACGACGCGGATCCTAGTCATTATTAAATAATTACTATCGAACTACGAGTTTGCGACGATGAAGGTAACAGCATCAGAAACTGTTGCCATCTTTGTGACTTCGTCATCTGGAATCTTGACGCTGAACTTCTCTTCACAAGCAACAATAACCTCGACCATGCTTAATGAATCAACTTCGAGATCATCTGCGAACTTCTTTTCCATGGAAACCTGAGCTCCGTCGATGCCTGCAACTTCAACGACGATATCGCGGATTCCTGCAAGTACTTCATCCTGTGTTAGTGCCATTGCGTCATATTCCTTTTCTTTTCGGTTCTGTTCATTTCTGTTTATTCTGGTTATTTCTGGTGGGACATTACGGTAGAACAACTACTTGGCTGGAATAAACCAACCCTGCACCAAATCCTATGAGAAGAGCCAACTTACCGCTAAGTTCTGGATTCTCGGCGAGTATGCGGTCCATTGCGAGCGGAATTGATGCTGCGCTCGTATTACCTGTGGTCTGGATATCGCGCGCAATCACAATACTCTCGGGTAGCTTCATCGATTTTGCTAGTGAATCGATAATTCGCTCGTTTGCCTGATGTGGAATGAAGGCAGCTAAATCCGCTGTGGTAATTCCGGCAGCTTCGATCGCCTTATTTCCAACAGGGGCCATTTCATAGACAGCCCATCGGAATACTTTCTGACCTTCTTGTGAAATATCTGGCCATCCGATCTCATCGGTGGTTGCGCCCTTCTTAAAATCTACCCATGAAGGTTGCATCAGGATTGCATCGCGCGAATCAGCATCAGCGCCCCAAATCGTTGGCCCAATTCCTACCAGGTCAGCTTCCTCGGAAGGTCCAATAACAACTGCTCCAGCCCCATCAGCAAATATGAATGCAGTAGCGCGATCATTAAGATCTGTGAAATCTGAAAGTTTTTCCCCACCAATAACAAGTACATATTTTGCGGTGTGGTTTCGGACAAGATCACTTGCAATTCCAACACCATAACTAAAACCTGCACATGCTGCTGAAAGGTCAAATGCCGCAGCCTTTACATTACCCAAGCGGGCAATTAATTCAGTAGCCGCACTCGGTGCTTGATAAGGGTAGGTAATAGTTGAGAAAATAACTGTATCGATATCAGCTGCGGTTAATCCGGCTCGCTTAATTGCGATGACAGACGCTGCATAGGCCATATCAACTAGTGATTCACCATCGGCTGCGCGGTGACGAGCTTTGATTCCCGTGCGTTGCTGAATCCACTCATCACTTGATTCGATGGCATCTACAAGTTCAGAATTAGGTACAACTCGAGTTGGGCGGTAGGCGCCAACAGAAAGTATTCGTGTGTTCTGCGAAATTTGAGTATTTTTAATTTTCATTTTATTTCACCGCTCTATGCTTCTCGACAAATTCGCGTGCAGCAGCAAGATCATCTGGACTCTTTAGCGCAAACGTTTCTATTTCAGGATGAGCGCGCTTAATTAAACCAACTAGCGTTCCGGCCGGTGGCATCTCAATTACGCCGGTAACACCCATGCTGGCCAGAGTATCCATGCACAGATCCCAACGAACGGGTCCTGCAATTTGTCCAACGATGCGGTCTAGAAATTCTCGCCCGCTTTTAATTTCGGCACCTTCTTTATTAGAGATGATGCGAATCTGTGGATCATTTGCATGTGTGGTGGCTGCAATCTTAGAGAGAACCTCGACCGCTGGTGACATAACTTCGGTATGAAATGCTCCCGCAACTTGAAGTGGGCGAACCCGAGCACCTTCAGGTGGGTTTTCCGAGAGTGCGGCTAACTGATTCAGTGAGCCAGCCGCAACAATTTGCCCTGCTCCATTTTCATTTGCAGGAGTCAAGCCAAGTGAGATCAAATGCGAAACGACAACTTCTCGTTCTCCGCCTAGAACAGCAGACATGCCGGTTTGTGAAATTGCTGCTGCTTTCGCCATTTCACGGCCACGCGATCCAACTAACATAAAAGCATCATCTGCGCTGACAATCTTTGCGAATGTGGCGGCAGCAATTTCTCCAACAGAGTGACCTGCAACAACTGAGATTGCAGAATCATCGCCTGCAAAGAGTGCACCAGCACCTGTCAGTGCGCCTAACAACAAGAGTGGTTGAGCGTTGGCGGTATCGCGAATTTCATCAGCATCAGCGGTTGTGCCAAGGTGCGTGAGATCAACGCCGCATATGCCCGACCAGTGATTTACCATTTCTGGAATTTGCGGTCCAAGCTGTGCAAAGTGCTCGATCCACGGGGTTAAAAATCCCGGAGTTTGTGAGCCTTGCCCTGGGGCAACGATTGCAAGCATGGGGCAGAGTTTATTGCCTAACAGCGATACTGCCGGGTAAGAGGCGGTGATATCGCTACCTTCTATTGACGAGCCATACCTGTACAGCGTGAGCAGCGACTTTTGTCACTTCTCCAGGCTGAGCAATCGTGGGCTCAAAATTGGCCAGTTGGAATGCAGAATCAAAGACAGTTCTAAATGCCGTACCCCATTTTTCATGCGGCAACGTAAATTCTTGATCTTCTGTACTTCCATTGAAAAGCATCAGCAAGGCTTGATTGGCGCTCGCATCGACATACATCGAAAGATAATTGCGATTGCCTTGCTGCCAAGATTCACTATCCATCTCTTCACCGTTGCGGCGAAACCATGCAAGATCCTTACGGCTCGTACCTAGATCAAGTTCTCCTGTAAAAAATTCCTTCATCACATCAGCTAGATAAGTGCTGCGAAGTAAATTAAGCGTCGAGACAGTTTCGAAAATATCTTGTTGCGTGGCACTCGGCTTCCAGTCAAGGGCCCAACCACCGTAGAAAGCACTTTCAGAAAGAAGGTCTCCATCTTGCGGCAAGGAGTAGGCATTGTTTGACCCAAATTGGGTGCGACCCACTTCATCGCCCATTGAAATCATAGGAACGCCGGTTGAAAGTATTAGGGATGCGAGCATTGATTTTTGTAGTTTTTGCCGATCGGCTTGAATTTTTGGATCATCAGATTCACCTTCAATACCTAAATTCCAAGAGCGGTTAGTGTCGCTACCATCTCGATTGCCCTCCAGATTTATTTCATTGTGCTTTGAGTTGTATCGCACTAAATCTGCAAGAGTGAAGCCGTCATGTGCAGTTATAAAGTTTATGGATGAGCTTGGTCCTCTGTAATAAAAAATATCGTGCGATCCACTTAATCTAGATGCAAAGTCTCCAACGCCTTCTGAAAATCCTTGAGATGGATTAACTAACCAAAATTGTCGCAACGTATCTCGATAATGATCATTCCACTCACGCCATGGATGGGCGAAATCACCCAGTGCATAACCATTGATATCCCACGGTTCGACAATCAACTTACGTGATCGAAGCAGTGGCTCTGCCACTATCGCAGTCATGAGTGCGCTATGAGTTTCAATCCCGTGTTCATTACGCGCTAGCGCTGTGGCTAAATCAAATCGGAAACCATCTACGCCAATAACTTCGGTCCAAAAAAGAAGTGAATCAATAATCATGCGCACAACCCAGGTGCGACGAGAATCTACAGTGTTGCCACATCCTGTTACATCGATGTAGTGATCACCCGTGGAGCGACGATAAAAGCCCTTGTTGTCGATACCTTTGAAGTGAAGAGTTGGTCCACCTGGCCCACCTTCAGCCGTATGGTTGTAAACAACATCCAAAATAACTTCGATACCGGCAGCGTGAAGTGCAGCAACGGCTTCTTGTAATTCCTTGATGGGATCATCTGTAGCAGCATATTTTTTATGAGGAGCTGAAAAGGCAATCGCGTTATAGCCCCAGTAATTCTCTCGACCTAGAGCGTGGACGGCTGGTTCGGTCATGAAGTGATGGATGGGCAGAAGTTCAAGGGCAGTGATGCCCAACCTCTGCAAATACGAGATTGTGCTGGGATGGCCCAACGCTTTATATGTTCCGCGTTCGGCTTGCGCAATTTCCTCATTAAATATGGTCAGTCCGCGAACGTGCGCTTCATAAATCACCATCTTGGTCCATGGTTTATTCATATGTTTGATATGACGTGTATCCATATCTACAACAACTGAGTACGGAACAAATCCAGCCGAGTCGCGAGTATCCATGACGTTGATATCTCCGCTGCCTTCACCATCGGTCGCAACGTGTCCATAAATTTCAGGAACATATTGCACTTCACCGTCAAGGGAGTGGGCATATGGATCGATCAATAATTTATTTGGATTAAAGCGCCAACCATCTTCTGGGCGCCAGGGACCATAAACACGAAATCCATAACGCTGTCCGGCTCGAACACCCGCAAGATAACCATGAAAGATTGGACCGTCACGGTGGGAGAGTGCGAAGCGAGTTTCTAGCAGCTTGCCGTTGACTTCATTGAAAAGACAGATCTCTACGGCATCAGCCGCGGCAGCCCAGATCGCGAAATTAGCTCCTTCGTCGGTGAGATACGCACCCAAGTTGCGCGGATCGGCTGGCTTCACAAACGCACCTTAGCGGTTTTGAGATACCAACTCGCGACAAATCTGTATCAATTCAAGCGCCATCAAAATAAGCGCAACCGGAAGTAGGTCTACCGAACGTTTAAGAAACCAGGGAAGACCATTTCGTATAAGCCAGACTACTTTGGCGATTTCTCCAGTGCACTTTTGCTCTTTAACTAAGGGAAGTGAAATATTCCATCCACGAGTCCGAAGCTGCGCTGCCATCTCTCGGGCTAATATTTGATGGCCGAAAGGGCCAGGATGCATCCGATCAATATGCCAGTTTCGCAAGTCATGAACATCTGGAATCTCTCGTGTACGAATCAAAATCACATCTAACTCTGATGCTACTTTTTCATACACGGCATTGACTGAATCTACTCGCCGGCGAAGTACCCGCTTTAATAATCTTGGTATACGCAATAACTGACCTGGATCATGAAGCTGAACCATCAAAATCTCACTTCCGCGAAGTAAGAGATCGGCGCAGGTACTTGTTAGATTTTTGTGAAGTACATCTGGGTCAAATCCATTTCGCAGCAAGTCATTTCCTCCGACAATAACAGCGCAAATATCTGGCTCAACTTCCATCGCCAGCGGTAATTGGACGTTTCTAACTTCCGAAGATTTAGCACCTGGCCGCGAGAAATTGAAGTAATTAACTTCTTCACGAAAATTCTCCTTTAAATAATATGCCCAACCACGCGGAGCTCCTGCTTCATCAAAGTCGCCAGTTCCGTAGGCAGCGCTGTCGCCAATCACCGCAAAAGTTAACTTTGGCGGCATAAACATTATGCGACCCGCAATTTCCTGTTGAGAACTAGTGGCGGCAAATCTGGTTGAACTTCGATGGCATCATGCAGCATTAACATATTTCGCACAGTTGCATCCCACGGCATGCTTTCCGCAACTTCTCGGGCAACGTCACGCAGTTTTGGCCGCTTCAATAAGTGTTGTACTGAATGCGCAAACGAGAAACGATTATCTGAAGAGATAGCACCGGCAGGATGCTGATTTTCAAAAAGCAAGAATTCTCCAACCGCACTACTTCGTGAAGCGACTACGGGAGTCCCACTTGCAAGAGATTCAAGAGCTGCAAGACAGAAAGTTTCTAGGGGTCCGGGCGCCATAGAAATATCAGCGCTGGCCAAAATTTTTGCGACTCGATTGCGGTCAGCGACATACCCAAGGAAATCGATGGGAAGTCCATTCGCTCGCTTGCGCAATTTATGCCATAACGGACCAGTGCCAACATAAACCAGGCGGGCACGAATTCCTCTGCTTAAGAGAATTTCGAGTGTGTGGATACTTCGCTGAGGTTCTTTTTCGCGAGACATCCGGCCACAGTGAACTAATAGAACTTGGTCACCTTTAAGCATTTCTTGGCGAAGCTCTTCTGATCTGAGCGAAGGATTAAAAGTCTTTAAGTCAACTCCGAGCGAAATCTTTACTAAATTTTTGATGCCAATAGCCTTAAATTCTTTTGCTGCGAATTCTGTCGTTGCTACGACATGGTCAAAGCTCGACGCTAATTTTTTGTTATGACGGTTCACTATCAATCTCTTAAAAAATGAGGGTAGAAGTGGAAGGAAGCGGTCTACCAAGCCTCTTAAGGTTTCATGGCTAAAGACAACTGATGGAATCCCATTTTCCGAAGCCCAAGTGCCAAGAGATGTGAGTGTGAATCGGTCTGAAACTTCTAAGCGATCTGGTTTCAATCTTGCGAGAGTCTTTTTCAACTCAACATTGTTTCGAATGATTCGATATCCACCGCTTTGAGGCAAAGTTAAGCCCGGTAGCGTAATTTTGCGGCCGTACGGCGTGATTTCTTCAACGTTGTTGATCCCTGGGACTATGTAGATGAAATCGTGTCCGTAGGCTTGATATCCCTTACCAAGTTCATGCAGCGTGGTTTTTATTCCACCTGAGTTAGGGCCATAGAAATTGGCTACGTGCACGATTCTCATGCTGCGCTTCCTTCCCTTGAGATACTTGTTTCTTCCTTGACGCCTGCAAGAGGGTGATGTGAAATCACGTCAGAATAATGTTGCATGAGTTGGGCATTTACATCAGCCCAGGTACGCGCTTCAACAGATTTGCGAGATTGTATTTTCATCTCAGCTCTATCCATTCGATTAATAAAGTGAGTTACCGCGCGGCTAAGCGCGACTGGATCATCTGTGCGTAGGACATAACCTGTCTCGTTCGAAAGAACTAAATCAGCTGGGCCACCTGTTGTTGGGACGATGCATGGAACTCCACAAGCTAGCGACTCTTGAACTGCTTGGCAGAAAGTTTCATTTGGCCCCGGGTGAATGAAGAGATCTAAACTGGCGTAGTGAGCAGCTAGGTTAGCGCCACTTTGAAATCCAGTGAAGATTGCGTGTGGAAGTTGTCGTTCCAATTTAATTCGTGCAGGGCCTTCTCCGACGATGACTAATTGAATTCGAGAGTCGGCATCAAGAACTTTCAAATCTGATATCCGTTTTTCATTTGCCAGACGTCCTACATAGCCAATGATTGTTTTTTTCGGCGCCCCCCATTCTGCACGTAAATCTTCTGACCGCGCCGATGGAGTAAAGAGGACGGTATTTACTCCTCTGCGCCAGAGATGGACATCATTGACGCCCAGGCCAGTTAATTCATCAACCGCTGAGCGAGAGGGAGCAAGTGTGCGATTAGTTGAGGAATGAATCTTTCCTACCAATTTACGAAGTGATCCATGTGCAGCATTAAGTCCATAATGGCGAGCAAAGCCAGCGATATCTGTTTGGTAGATCGAAACTGTCGGAATTGCTAATTTTTTAGCCACGCGCGCGGTGTATGCCCCAAGCACTAGCGGGGAAGCTAAATGCAAAACATCAGGTGCAAAGCCATCTAAAAGATATTCAAGTCGCTTAGTAGGTAAACCAAAGGGCATACCGACCGGCAGCAGAGATTGAATAGGCAGAGCCGGTACTCGTTTTACTTTAAAGCCACGATATTCGCGAACCCCACCTTCACTTTCAGGGGCTATGACCATTGCTTGATGGCCTTCAGATTCAAGATGTTCAAGGACGCGCAATACAGAGTTGGTGACTCCATTTACTTGAGGCAAAAAAGACTCAGTAACGATGCCGATTCTCATAGCGTTAGGGTCAGGTAAGCACACAACCTAAAGGTTGGGTTGATGTTACGTGTTGCTTAAAGTCTGGTGAACAAGAGATGGCTGAAGTTAGCGGTGCTTGCAAAAGAGTTACTCGTGGGTAGCATTCAGACCATGAAGATCGCTGTGTGCATAAAGCAGGTGCCAGATTCCTGGGCTGAGAAGAAAATGACGAGTGACGGTTTGCTCGATCGCGCAGCGGCAGATGCCGTACTCAATGACCTAGATGAGTATGCCGTTGAAGAAGCGCTCAAACTCGTTGAAGCCAATTCTCCAACAGGGGAAGCAGGAGAAGGCAGTGGGCACACAATCACGCTAATTTGTATGGGGCCAGAACGCGCAACTGAGGCTGTTCGCAAAGCTCTTTCTATGGGCGCAGATGATGCAATTGTTATTACTGACCCAGCACTCATAGGCAGCGATGCGCTCGCTACATCACTTGTCTTAGCAAAAGCGATTCAAGATGGCGGCTTTGATTTAGTAATGTGTGGAACAGAGTCGACCGATGCCCGCATGAGCGTGATTCCAGCGATGTTAGCTGAGCGACTTGGTTTTGCTCAACTTACTTTTGCAGGAAGTGTGGCGCTCGACGGTGCTTCAATTTCTATTTCTCGGCAAACTGAATTCGGTGTAGAAAAGATGATTGCACCGATGCCTGCAGTCGTAAGTGTCGTAGAAAAAATTAATGAACCACGCTACCCATCTTTCAAGGGGATTATGGCGGCAAAGAAAAAAACTATCGCGGTACAAACTCTTAATGATCTTGGAATATCTGCACAAAGTGCGTGGAGCGTTGTCAATGACTCTGCAGTACGCGCGCCTCGAGGTGCTGGAATCAAAATTGTGGATGAAGGCGAAGGCGGCAAGAAATTAGTTGAATTTTTACGAGAAAGGAAGTTGGTATGAGCAGCGTACTCATTCTCGTAGATCATGTCGGAGGAGTGGTTCCGAAAGCTATTGGCGAGCTTGCAACATTTGGCAAGCGCATAGGAAGCGTTACAGCAGTTATCTGCTCTTCGAAATCGCAAGAGTTAATCCCACAACTTACACCTTTTGCGATAGACAAAATTATTGTTTGTACCGGAATAGAATTTGAAAAGTTTTCAGTAGGCGCAGCTGCGCAAGCACTTCAAGCAGTCGTGGAAAAAGAAAGTCCCAAAGCGGTACTTATCTCTTCCTCGGCACGCGGTAAAGAAATTGGTGGACGTTTGGCTGTGCGATGTAACTCAGGATTGATTACTGACGCGATGGATATAAGCGCTGATGTCATTGCAACGCAATCAGTTTTTGGTGGATCAACAACGGTCCATTCCTCGGTTTCGCACGGAGTGTCAATCATCACGCTGCGATCTAATTCTGTAGATGTTCTGGCTGCAAGTCAGGCACCTGTTGTTGAAAGTTTGGACGTTACATTCGACGGTGTTGATAAAGCCGTTGTGACATCGGTTGAAGCAGCTATAAAGGGCGGTCGCCCTGATCTGGCTGAAGCATCTATTGTTGTTTCAGGCGGCCGAGGAACTGATGGAAACTTTGCACCAGTTGAGGAGTTTGCAGATTTGGTTGGAGCCGCAGTTGGTGCATCTCGCGCCGCAACAGATGCTGGTTGGTATCCGCATACACATCAAGTTGGCCAAACTGGCAGGACTGTGAGTCCACAGCTTTACGTGGCCTGCGGAATTTCTGGAGCGATTCAACATCGTGCAGGAATGCAGACGAGTAAAACCATCGTGGCAATAAATAAAGACCCTGAAGCCCCAATCTTCGATGTCGCTGATTTTGGCGTTGTAGGAGATCTTTTTGCCGTTCTACCGCAAGCCAGTGGAGCGCTCAAACAAGGCTAGAAAGCCCGACTAGAATTACCTCATGGCAATTTACTTGGATCATGCGGCTACTACGCCGATGCTTCCTGCTGCCATAGATGCTTATTCACGTCAGATGGCGGTGCTTGGAAACGCTTCGAGCCTGCACACGCAAGGCCGAGCCGTTCGCAAAGCAGTTGAAGAATCGCGTGAACTCATTGCTCGTTATGCCGGGTGCGACGCATCTGAAATTATCTTTACTGCTTCTGGGACCGAAGCAAATAATTTAGCAATCAAAGGATTCTTCTGGGCTAATCCATCAAAAAAGACAATCGTTGTTTCGACGATTGAACACCACGCCGTACTAGATCCCATTGAGTGGCTAGTTGAACATGAAGGCGCCAAAGTTATTTATGCCCCAGTAAATTCACAAGGTGTTATTGATTTAATGGCGTTATCAAAGATCGTGGATGCGAATCGTTCGGATATTGCACTTATCACTGTTATGCACTCCAACAACGAAGTTGGAACTTTGCAGCCAATTAATGACGTTGCAAAAATTGCTGGAGATATTCCTGTTCATACTGATGCCGTACAAAGCTTTGGAAAAGTAGTTTTTGACTTTCAAGAATTAGGTGTTACCTCTGCGAGTGTGAGCGCTCATAAGCTTGGGGGACCCTTAGGCGTTGCAGCCCTAATCTTGAAACGTGGCATTGATATCACGCCATTGCTACATGGTGGAGGTCAGGAACGTGATATTCGATCGAGTACAGTGAATGCGCCAGGGATTATTTCCTTTGCAACCGCAGTCGATCAATCCCTTTTGAATCTACGAGAAAATTTCTTCCGGATTGAAAACTTGGCTAACCAATTAAGAGCTGGAATCCAAAAAGTTGTGCCAAGTGCGGTCTTTAACGGTTTGGGCGCTGATAGTCTGCCAGGAATTGTGAATGTAACTTTTCCAGGAACAAAGAATGAAACGCTTCTTGTCCTGTTGGATATGGCTGGAATAAGTGCCTCGCAAGGTTCTGCATGCAGTGCTGGAGTCCAGCGACCAAGCCATGTATTACTCGCAATTGGGGTATCTGAAACAAACGCTGATGCGACTATTCGATTTTCATTAGGAACCACTACGACCGAAGATGATATTGCCCAAGTTTGTGATGCGATTGCTGGCATCGCACAAAAGGCGCTGGTATGAAGGTACTAGTATGAAAATCGTCGCGGCTATGTCAGGTGGCGTGGATTCGGCAGTAGCAGCAGCCAGAATTGCTGAAGCCGGCCATGAAGTAATAGGTGTACATCTAGCACTTTCTAGTAATCCCCAGAAATATCGAAGTGGTGCCCGAGGATGTTGCACCATCGAAGATAGCCATGATGCGCGTCGCGCCGCAGATATGATCGGAATTCCATTTTATATCTGGGATATGGCCGAAGAATTTCACGATGGCGTTGTCGAAAATTTTATAGAGGAATATGCCAATGGCCGTACTCCAAATCCCTGCCTTCGATGCAACGAAAAGATTAAATTTGCCGCAGTATTGGAACGTGCTAAAGGACTAGGTTTTGATGCAGTAGCTACCGGTCATTATGCGCAAATGCGAGAGACGCCACTTGGCCGAACCATGCATCGCGCCGTAGACCCAGGCAAAGATCAGTCCTATGTTCTAGCTGTGCTAAGCAGCGAACAACTTGCGGGCGCATTATTTCCACTTGGCGATACGGTAAAAGATGATGTGCGTATTGAGGCCAAGAAGCGCGGTCTGTACGTTGCTAATAAGCCTGATTCGCATGACATTTGTTTCATCCCATCGGGCAATAATGCTGGCTGGCTGCGTGATCGCCTGGGCAGTGAGAGCGGCCCGATAGTTGATGAGGATGGCAAGCAAGTTGGCGAGCATCAAGGCGCATACACATACACAATTGGACAGCGACGTGGCCTAAACCTTTCAGTGCCAACTGAAGGTGGAACCCCTCGATATGTTTTGAAAATTGAGCCAAAGACAAACACTGTTGTTGTTGGCGCTAAAGAGGCACTTGCGATTTCACATATCGAAGGTGAAAAAGCAATTTGGTGTGGACCCCAACCAATCTCGGGTGCTTCACTTCGCGGCTTTGCTCAGATACGCGCTCATGGATCAGCCCTTCCTTGCGACTACCGCACCGACGGCTCAACAATCGTGGTTGATTTGGATGAACCACTTCTTGGGCTTGCTGCAGGTCAAGGACTTGTAATTTATGATGGCGATCGCGTGGTTGGCTCGGCTACTGTCAGCGCGACTGAATAACCTGTACTTCTTATGGTCACAAAAACATCAGCTAAAACCGAAGCCAGAAGAGCGATAGCTGAGTTATCAGAATTAATTCGCGATCACCAGTTTCGCTATTACGTTTTAGATAAACCAATAATTTCAGATGGCGAATTCGATACCTTGCTTAAAGAGTTGAAATCCTTAGAAACCCAGCATCCGGAATTAAAGGCTGATGATTCTCCAAGTGATTTAGTTGGAGGTGGCTTTTCAACTCATTTTACTCAACATGATCATATTGAAAAGATGATGAGTTTAGATAACGTTTTTGGAATCGACGAACTCGATGGATGGTTTGATCGCATAGAAAAAACAGGAGCGAAAAACTCGTGGTTGTGTGAAGTCAAAGTAGATGGCTTGGCAATAAATCTGCTCTATGAAAATGGCAGACTTACAAGGGCCTTGACCCGCGGCAATGGCACAACCGGTGAAGATGTGACCCTGAACATTAAAACCATCGCCGCAATTCCACATGAACTTGTAGGCAAGGACTTTCCCACCCAGCTTGAAATTCGCGGTGAAGTTTTCTTTCCCATTGAAGCATTTAATGAATTTAACGACGGTTTAGAGGAAGAAGGCAAACAACGTTTTGCCAACCCTCGTAATGCAGCTGCTGGGTCACTCAGGCAAAAAGATCCACGCATCACAGCAGCTAGGCCGCTATCGATGGTTGTTCACGGTATCGGCGCATCAGAAGGCGCTACCTTTCAATCCCAAGGCGAGGCGTACGAACAACTTAAGTCGTGGGGACTTCCAATTAGTAGTCGCTTTAAAATCGTTAAGACGAGAAGCGAAGTTATTGAATTTATTAACTATTATGAAAAACACCGCCACGATGTGGAACACGAGATCGATGGCGCCGTCGTAAAAGTAAATGAAATCGAAGTACAAGAAGAACTTGGTTTTACTTCCCGTGCGCCAAAGTGGGCAATAGCCTTTAAATATCCGCCAGAAGAAGTGACTACGCGCTTATTGGATATCAAGGTAAGCGTCGGTCGAACGGGTCGGATTACACCTTTTGCCTTCATGGAACCAGTCGTCGTTGCGGGTTCGACCGTAACAAATGCAACGCTTCACAATCAAGAAGAGGTATCACGCAAGGGAATTTTGATTGGCGATATCGTCATTATTCGTAAAGCAGGCGATGTGATTCCAGAAGTTCTAGGTCCTGTTATTGAACGGCGTACCGGAAGCGAAAAGCCCTTTGTCATGCCCACACACTGTCCTGACTGCGGTAGCGCTTTGCGTGCAATGTCTGATGGAGATGTCGATCTACGTTGCCCAAATTCTCAAAGTTGCCCAGCTCAATTGCGTGAGCGTATTTATTACATTGGTTCTCGAGTCGCACTGGATATAGATGTCCTAGGTTATGAAGCGGCCAGTGCTTTACTTGCAGATAAGCTGCTAACGGATGAAGCGGGACTCTTTTCACTTACTCAATCAGATTTAGTGAAGTCGCCATTCTTTACAAAAAAAGATGGTCAACCAGGAGCAAATGTACAAAAATTATTGGATGCCCTGAGCGTTGCAAAGACCCGACCTCTTTGGCGAATCCTCGTCGCTCTTTCCATTCGCCATGTTGGACCAACGGCCGCACAAGGACTAGCCAAGCATTTTGGCTCGATTGAAAAAATCCAAGGCGCTACTCTTGATGAACTTGCGAGTGTTGATGGCGTTGGCGAAATAATTGCTGAAGCGATTATTGAATGGTTTTCGATAGATTGGCACCAGAAAATTATTCGTGAATGGAAGAAGGCTGGCGTTGCACTTGTGGAAGTGGCACAAGAGAATCTGTCACCTCAAACCCTTGCTGGCTTGACACTCGTTGTGACCGGATCGTTGGTTGATTTCACTCGCGATGGAGTTAGTGAAGTGATTCTTGCTCATGGAGGAAAATCTGCTTCCTCTGTTTCCAAGAAGACTGATTATGTAGTTGTCGGCGATTCTCCGGGTTCCAAGGCCGCTAAAGCTGAAGAACTTGGAGTTCCTATTCTGAATGAAGCCGGTTTCAAAGCTCTTTTGAGTGGAAAGAAGCCGTAACCTTTACGATAAAGTTCGACTATGAAACAACTCTTCTTCGCCGAAGGCGCAGTGCGCCATCTGCCAGCTCCGCCAATTTTCTTTGGTGTATTCACCTTCGCAGTCTTGGGTCTTTTTCTTTATCTCGTACTCCGTCTCGACCAAGATTGATTCACAGGATTAAGCCATCGCACACATTGGAATTCTGGGCGGAACGTTCGACCCTATACATCTTGGGCACATCCATATTCTGAGCGCCCTTGCCCCAAAGTTTGATCAATTAATGCTGGTCCCTTCTGGGCAACCCCGCCTTCGCCTGAGTAAGCCATTGGCTTCTGGTCGCGACCGACTTGAAATGTGCATCAGCGCATTAAATGATCTGCCGGGCGACCTCCAAGA